>JAISAX010000466.1 GCA_031266495.1 Opitutaceae bacterium | reverse complement strand
GGTCGTAAAGCGCATTTTTGAATTCAATGTCGTCTACCAATTTACCAACGTGACAGTCGAACTCGCGGGCATATTTGCCAGGTTGAGCAGACTGGATCTTGTCAACCTGAGAATTTGCGCCATCGCCCGTCCAGAGGAGGTACGTCACGTCTGTCCCGGTGTCGTCGACCAGCAGACCCGACGTTCCGTTGACGATCGCCTTGAGTTCACCGAACAAGTCCTCGATCGTATGGGTGTTGACATAATCCGTGTCGGTGAGCTTTTCGCTGAATGCTCTGACTTTTTCCAGGGCGTCGTCATAGGTTGACAGCCCGTCAGCCGCAAGATCGCTCATGATGCCAACTCCCTGTTCTGCTGTTCCATGCTGAAGACCACCTTGCCCAGCAGGCGATGCCCCCAATACACGTCACAGGCTTCCGAAAATGCGCGCTGGAAATCCGGGTCTTGCGGAGGAGGAGTGCTGAAATCCCGGGACAACGACACCAGCCCATAGTCGCGGCCGAGCGTATTCACGTAAACGCCGAACGCCTTGCCCTGGTAAAAGAACAGGTATCCGTCACGATGGATTTTTGAATTACCCAGACCGCGGGAATGGAACAGATAGGAATCGTTTTCGCGGTCGATCGCCCATTTGTCGGACAAACTCAATTCAAAGTTCGGCTTTGCTCCGCTGCGGAACCCCATCTGGATGAATCGGTCGATCTCCGGATTGGTCTTCGCGTCCGCGAGAATCCTGGACAGATCGTCATTGGTGAGGGGTTCGAGTACGTAGGCCATGCTTTCCTCCTGTTCGTTACCCTGTCCGGGGCTGCGCCTCCGGTAAGGCCCCGGAATGCGCTTTCCCGGCGTTTTTCCCGTCGCGCGGCGGAGGCGCGGCCTCTTCCCCGTGGGCCGGTTTCTTGGCGGCAAGAGCGCGGGAACGGAACGGACCAGCGCCGGAGCGTTCCCGAAGGCGCCCGTGGAAGGACGGGGCGCCCGGCGTCAAGTATTTACGAGTCTATTGCGCGCGCCGGGCGGGTGCAACGCTTCTTGCGTGACACGTCACTGGCGGCAGGTCGCCTGGTCATCCGCGGGTACAAACCATCGAATCCACTGATGGGTAAGCGATCTCCAAAAAAAACGGATCGCGCCACCCTGGGCACGATCCGCTGGAAGTCTTGCGCCTGACGAGTCGTCGTAAAAATTCGCGGCTCTTGTTGGTGATCGCCCAAGAGACCGTGTGGTTCAACCGGAGACAGAGTGCCGGTGAGCCGGAACGGGCCGTACCGGCGAAGCCGGTAAACGCCGGCCTGCGTGATACGCGCGCACGCCTTCGCGCCATTTGCGCGACCGCTCGGGCGCCATCTCCAGATAGCAGAGGGGGCAGGTGTAGCAATAGGGGTGCATGGACTCGTCCATCGGCTTGTAGCCCCAGTGGTCGCCGTAACCTTGCAGCAGGTCGCGGCGGATGATGCGGAACGATTGCCCGGGCGCGAGATTACGGAACACGCCTTCGGCCTTGACCGTGATCTCGGCGACCGACCAGAGCACGTCGTCGCACAGTTGGTGAGCGATGACCTGGATGTTGAAGCGCTCGTTCTCTTCCGATTGGATGAGTTCGTGGATCAATGCCGCTTGGGTTTGATGCGAGAAAAGCCAGCCCATGAGGGTCTCCTTGGAAAAAAAGCCGGCGTCCCTCCCCGTTCGGGGAAGAACCCCGGCGGGGGAAATGCCGCGGCGGCGGCAGGGGAAAGCTCCGAAGAACGGAGACGGGCCGGTCAGAACGAGTCGTCGCCGGGTATAACAGTGGGCGCGTCGGCGTTGGAAACGGCTTGGGAAGATTCCGGCGCCGGCGGCGGCGGTTCGGCGGGTGCGCCGTTCGCCGCGGGGACGTCCGGCGCCGCCTTGCCATCCTCTTGCGGCTTGGGTTCGTGAACGATCTTGCCGTCAACCTTGATCTGGCTGATGAACAAGAGGTGTACCTTGAAGTTGACGCCTTGCTTGCCGGCGTTCTTCCCCTGGGTGTAGGTGAAGGCGCTCCCCTCCAGGTTACCCAGGCGGAATTTGATCAATACCTCTTGCTTGGCATTGACCGCCTTGATGCAGCGGCGCACCAGCTTCTGCGCTTCCGCACCCGAGACGCGGGCATCGAAATATACATACTGAACCTTGCTTTTCGGGCCTTTGAGCGCCGCGATTTTGCAGGCGAGAAAAGGATCTCCCTGTTCGGGTTTCACGTCATGGATGTCGTTGAGATACCCGGTGCCGGTGGTGATGAGGTTGAAGTAGCTCTCTGAACTGGAAGTAGTCTTGGGACTGGAAGTAGCCATGGTGAATCTCCTGAAGAAGAAAAGGCGGAGACGCACCCTCCCGGAAGGGGAAGGCGAAATCCCCGCGCGGGTCGATGAAAAGATGGCATCGCCATCGAAAAGCGATGGCCGTTCGCGCAACGGATGCCGAAGCGAACGGGACGATCACGCGGAAACCGCGCGCAGCCTCGAAGATCTGGCTGCCTGGGCATGCCGCCGACGAAGGTCAGCGGAGCATGGATTCAGCATGGCCTATTCCTTCAGAGAAAACGAGCATCAATCGGCCACGGCGCGTTTC
>JAISAX010000407.1 GCA_031266495.1 Opitutaceae bacterium | reverse complement strand
TTCCAAAAGTCCCCGGATCAAATTGAATTGTTCGATACTTATATCACTTGGATAAGCCTCATGCATAATTCGGAAATCATGATTTTGTCTGGAAAAATATCAAGAAAATGCATATTTTTAGGCCGAAAATATTATCATGTATAGCAATAAGTTATGCATTTATCCCATTTGATTTAATTTTAAACACGTTCTATCCCCAGCAGCACCTGCTTCACTTGCCCCTCCGCTTCCGCTCTCTCTCCGGCTTTTCTCGCCGTCTGGGCTTGCGCCTGCGCTTGGGCCTGAACCGTCCGGCGCTTGCCTTGGTCCGTTGTTTCTTCCTCTGTTCCTTTGTTGTTTCTAGTAATCATACGCCGACAGGTTGATGGTTTTTCCCTCTCCTGTCGGCTTCTTGTCATCTACGATTTGCCTCCCTCGGAATGTCGCGCTTTCGGCTTCCGAAGAGGATGATTCCGTACCGGCCCGCGAAGACCGTGTCATCCGTCGAAACGTCGCCGGTGCCGTCTTCCGTAGCCGCGACCGATTCGGTCCGTGACTGAGATTTGACGGCACGCCGCTACATCGTCCGCAGGCGTTCGTAGAGCGCGGCGAGGTGCGGCACGGCGACGCCCTTTTCCCGGGCACGCCGGAGCGGCTCGCCCCAGATCGGTTCAAGCTCGATCGGCTTGCCGGCCACGTGGTCAAGCATCGTCGAGGGTTTGTAGGGTCCCATCGGATACGTACGCCCGACCTGGTGTTTCACGAAATCGTCGGGGATGGTGACGCCGTGCGCGGCGGCCGCGGCCTGCACTTCGCGCATGAGCGCCCACACCTCGTCCGTCATGACCGGGTCGGCGAGGATTTTTTCCGTGTCGATGCCGCCGCCGGTGACGGCGAGCCCGTTGAAGGGGATGTTCCAGACGAGCTTTTTCCAGCGGGCCTCGGCAAGGTTATCGGTGACGGACATCTTCATGCCGGCCTTTTCCCAGAGGGCGGCGATGGCGCGGGTGCGACCGGTGGCGGGGCCGGCGTATTCGCCGACAACAACCACGCCTGTCATCGTGCATTCCGTATTTCCTGGACCGATACGGTTGACACACACGAAGCAGAGGCCGCCGACGGTGCGCGCGGGGCCGGCAATGGTCGCGGCAACATCGTCCACGCCGAGGCCGTTCTGGATCATGAGGACGCTGGTGCCGGAGTGGAGCAGGGGGGGGAGCAGGCGGGGGAGTTCCCCGTTGGCCGTGGCCTTGAGGCTGATGATAGCGAGATCCACCGGGCCGATGTCTTCGGGCGCGCCCTCGGCGCGGATGGATTCGAGCGTAAAGGTGTCTTCCGGATAATGGACGGTGATGCCGTGCTTGCGCAGGTGGGCGAGGTCGCCGCGGGCGAGGAAGCGCACGTCAATGCCCGCGCGGGCGAGGCGTCCGCCGTAGTAGAGTCCGAGTGCGCCGGAGCCGAGAATGGCTACTGTCTGGATCATGTCGGGAGGGCGGGGGGGGGGGGAGGGAGGGCCTTATGCGACCTCGACGAGGTCTTTTTCGACACGGAGGTTTTCGATGATGAAATCCTGCCGTTTTGGCGTGTTTTTCCCCATGTAGAAGGTGAGGAGTTCGGTGCTGTTGTGCAGGTGGGCGAGTGTCACGGGTTCGAGGCGGATGTTCTCGCCGATAAAGTCCTTGAACTCCGACGGGCTTACTTCGCCGAGTCCCTTGAACCGGGTGATTTCCGCATTCTGTCCGAGTTTGTGGAGCGCGGATTGTTTTTCGGCTTCGCTGTAGCAGTAGATCGTCTGCTTTTTGTTACGCACGCGGAAGAGCGGTGTTTCCAGAATGGATACGTGGCCTTGCGTGATGAGGTCGGGGAAAAATTGCAGGAAAAACGAGAGCAGCAACAGGCGGATGTGCATGCCGTCAACGTCGGCGTCGGTGGCGACGATGACCTTGTTGTAGCGCAGGTGTTCGATGTCTTCCTCGATGTTGAGCGCGCTCTGGAGGAGGTGGAATTCCTCGTTTTCGTAGATGACTTTTTTGGTGAGGCCGAAGGTGTTGAGGGGTTTGCCTTTCAGGGCGAAGACGGCTTGCGTCTGCACGTCGCGGCAGGAGGTGAGCGAGCCGGCGGCGGAGTCGCCCTCGACGATGAAGATGCTGCTTTCCTCGGCGCGTTTGTCCTTCGAGTCGAGGTGGACGCGGCAGTCGCGGAGTTTGCGATTGTGGAGCGAGGCTTTTTTGGCGCGTTCTTTGGCGAGGTTGCGGATGCCGGAGAGTTCTTTGCGTTCGCGTTCGCTGGCCTCGATCTTGCGCTTGACGGCGTCGGCGGCCTCGGGGTTGCGGTGCAGCCAGTTGTCGAGGTGTTGCTGGAGAAACTGGAGGATGAACTGGCGGACGCTGGGGCCTTTGGGTCCCATCTCGCTGGAGCCGAGTTTGGTCTTGGTCTGCGATTCGAAGACGGGTTCCTGCACGCGGATCGAGACGGCGGCGATGATCGACTGGCGCACGTCGGTGGCCTCGTAGTCTTTCTTGAAAAAGTTGCGCACGGTGGCGACGACGCCTTCGCGGAAGGCCGCGAGGTGCGTGCCGCCCATGGTGGTGTGCTGGCCGTTGACGAAGGAGTAATATTCTTCGCCGTAGTGCTCGCCGTGGGTCAGCGCGACCTCGATGTCGGGCGCCTCGATGTGGGCGAGTGGATACAGCGGTTCGCCGGTGAGTTTCTTGGCGAGCAGGTCTTTGAGGCCGTTTTCGGAGCGGTAGGGCTTGCCGTTGAACCAGAGCGTGAGGCCGCGATTGAGGAACGCGTAGTTCCAGAGCATTTCCTCAATGTACTCGGTGCGGAAGCGGAAGTCGGCTCCGAAGAGCGCTTCGTCGGGTGTGAATTCGACGATGGTGCCGTTTTTTTCGGTAGTGGCCTGGACCTTGTTGTCCTTGACGAGTTTGCCCTGGCGGAACTCGGCGATCTTGCACTGGCCGTCGCGAATGGTCTCGGCGCGGTAGCTGACGGAGAGCGCGTTGACGGCTTTCTGGCCGACGCCGTTGAGTCCGACTGCCTTCTGGAATGTCTCGCTGTCGTACTTGGCGCCGGTGTTGATGATGGAGACGCAGTCAACGAGTTTGCCGAGCGGGATGCCGCGTCCGTAGTCGCGGACGGTGAGGGTGCGTTCGTCGAGGTAAACCTCGATCTTTTTGCCGTAGCCCATCGTGAATTCGTCGATGGAGTTGTCGATGGTCTCCTTGAGCAGGACGTAAATGCCGTCCTCGGCATGGGCACCGTTGCCGAGGCGGCCAATGTACATGCCGGGACGCAGGCGGATGTGCTCGAGCGGTGAAAGGGTTTTTATCGAAGATTCGGTGTAGTCGGCGGCCATGATCGGAAAAAAAAACGGAAATGCTGAAACGCTGAAAACAGAAAGGTTGAAAGGAAAACAGGAGAGACGGGAGACGGGAAACGGGAGACGGAAGGGCGCGGCTTAACTGCCGGGTTTTTCGACCGACAGGGCGGCGAGTTCAGGCGGGAGCCGGTCGGCGGGATATGTCGGGAAACTGAGTTCCAGCAGCGAGACGGCGGGCACGTCGAAGCGCATGGCGCCGGCGCTGCGGTCCACGAGCATGCCGACCGCGATGGCCTCGCCGCCGCCCTGGCGGATCAGGTCGAGGCATTCGACGACGCGGCCGCCGCGCGTGACGACGTCCTCGGCCACGAGCACGCGTTCGCCCGGGGCGAAGCGGAATCCCCGGCGGAGCACGAGGCGGTCGTTCTCCTTTTCGGCAAAAATATAGCGGGCGCCGGCCTGGCGGGCGATTTCCTGGCCGATCACCAGGCCGCCCATCGCCGGCGCGAGCACCGTCCGGAACGCGACGCCCTGCGCGCGGAGTTTTTCGAGGAGGATCTGGGCGAGCCGCTGGACGGCGCCCATGTCCTGGCACACCTGGGCGCACTGGAAGTAGTGGCCGCTGTGAAGGCCAGACCGGAGGACAAAATGGCCACGAAGGAGTGCCCGGGTACGGGTGAAGATATCGAGGATTTCCTGCTGTTGTGCATCCATAGGGAGAAGGGACAACGCTGGTGAGCGTCGCGGCGCTTGCCAGAAAGAAAAACGCGGGGGTTTTGCAGCCCGGGTGTGGCGGGGTGTAACCGGAAGGGATGTCAGCAGAGCGAGAGGGGAGGAGGAACCGCTAATCTGCGCTCATCTTCGCTAATCCCGATCCCGTCAAACCAGTCCGGGCGCTGTCATGAATCCGAGATCGGGATTAGCGTCAATCAGCGCAGATTAGCGGTCCCCCCCTCCTCCCCCTTCCTGAAAAATGCTTTTTAACCGCGAATGGACGCGAAGAGACGCGAATTCAGAGAGAAGATAACTTTGCTGAACAAGAACCGGTCTGGAAACATTCGCGTTCATTCGCGTCCATTCGCGGTTGGTTTGTTTTTTGATTTTCAGGAATCCCCGCCCATCTGTCCGGGTCATCAGCCGATCCGCTTTGACTCCGCCGGGGCGCGGACCTTGCTTCCTGATTTTATTGATGAACCGACAAACTGACACACTGACGAACAACTCCGGTTTCTTGCGCGCATGATCTCGATCCGCATCCAGAATCTCACCAAACGTTTCGGGTCCACGGTCGCACTGGACGACCTTTCGCTGACGATCGAACCAGGTGAGCTGTTTTTTCTGCTCGGGCCGAGCGGGTGCGGCAAGACCACCCTGCTCCGGAGCCTGGCCGGGTTTGCCGAACCGGACGCGGGGCGGATCCTGTTTGGCGAGGACGACGTCACCCGGCTGCCGCCGCACCGGCGCAACACCGGCATGGTGTTCCAGAGTTATGCGCTCTGGCCGCACCTGACCGTCGCGGGCAACGTCGCTTTCGGCCTGGAAGAGCGCAAGGTGCCGCGGGCCGAAATCCGGCGCCGGGTGGACGAAGCGCTCGCCTCCGTCCACATGACGCATTGCGCCGACCGCAAGCCCAACCAGCTTTCGGGCGGGCAACAGCAACGCGTGGCGCTCGCCCGCGCGCTGGTGGTGCGGCCGCGCTGCCTGTTGCTCGACGAACCCCTCTCCAACCTCGACGCAAAACTGCGCCTGGAAATGCGCATGGAGATCCGGCGCGTGTGCAAGGACGCCGGGTTGACGACCGTTTACGTGACGCACGACCAGAAAGAAGCCCTTTCGGTGGCCGACCGGATGGCCGTCCTCGACGCCGGGAAGGTTTTGCAAACGGGCACGCCACGCGAGGTTTACTGCCGTCCGGTGTGCAAGGCGGTGGCGCACTTCATCGGCGAGACGGATTTTGTCGAGGGGCGGGTCATCGCGCGCAGCGGGTCGGGAGAGCGAGCAGAGATCGCGGTGGACACGGATCTGGGGCGGTTTGTCGGCGTGGCCGGAGATCCGTCCGCTGCGGCGGCGCGGGCGGCAACAGGGCAGGGGGGGGGGGGAGGTCCGGGCGCGCTGGCCGAAGGCGTGCGGGTGACGCTGTCGATCCGGCCCGAGGCGTGGACGTTGCGCGAGAGCGGTGCCGCTGCGAACGCCCTGCGCGGCCGGATCGGCGAGTGCGTGTACCTCGGCGAGGTGGCGCAATACGGTTTTGTGACCGATGGCGGCAACGCGGCGGGCGGCGGCACGAACGCCGGCGCGGGGGGCGCGGTCGGTCCGCGCACGATCAAGGTGTACGAACTCAACCCGCGCCACATCGGCGCGGCGGCGCGCGAGCGGGATCTGTTCGCGCACGTGGCTCCGGAGGATGTTGTTGTACTGACGCGCTGAATACACCCTA
>JAISAX010000377.1 GCA_031266495.1 Opitutaceae bacterium | reverse complement strand
CTGCGTCTGCCATGTCAGTGTCCTTTCTTTTTCGCCGGTTTTTTCGCGGGGGTTTCCCCGGCGTTTTTCCGGCCCCGGCCGCCTTTCAGTACGTAGAATAAAAATCCCAGCGATGCCAGAATGAGCACGGCTATCCAGTCTATCGGCTCCATCGACCAGCCGTGGGTGGCGCCGCTGTTGTCGCCGCTCAGGTCCGTCGCGGAGCGGGTGCGGTACGCGATGCGGGCGTTGTTCGTCAGGTCTCCGCTGATGGTGTCGCTGGTGCTGGAACTGGCGCTGGAGCTGCCTTCTCCGGATGCCGAGGCGTCGCCGCTTTTGCCGCCGCCTCCGACCGCGCCCATGACGGCGGGCACGGCGGCCAGCAGGGCCGGCAAAAAGGCCAGTTGCGCGCCGCCGTCATGCCACAGTCGCGTCAGTACGACTGTCAGCAGGGCCGTCAGCAGGGCCGCGAGGGCCAGCACCAGGGTGCCGGTCCATTCCTTCACGGGTGTTTGTTTTCCCGATACGTTCATGTGTGGCGGGGGGGGGGGGGGAGGGTGTCCGGCGTCAGTTGCGCCTGGTGAGCGCAAGGATGACCCCGCCGATGACGAGCATCCCGGCGACGCCGATCCCGGCCATCATGCCGGGCGTGAGTTGGAGGCCGGTTGTGGCGGTGACGCCGCCGGTTGTGGTTGTGGTGGCGCCGCCGCCAGTCACGGCGGTTTGCTGCGCCTGGATGTTGGTGGCGGCGAGGTTGTTCGCCGCCGTTTTGGCGGTGGTCTTGGCCGTTTCCAGCTCGATGTATTTATCCAGGAGCGTGGGGGCGGCGTTGGTCACCGAGTCGAAGAGTCCGGTCAGGTCCATGTGCGCGTGTGGTTGCGGGATTTTCCCCGCCCCGGATCACGCCAGGGCGGGGGTTATGGGCGGGAATGTCGTGCTTTCCTCGCTTAGCGCGGGAAGGCGAAGTTGACGGTTTCGGCAACGGCGTCCGCGTTGATGGCGCCGGCGCAGGTGGGCTCCATGACCAGGGAGCTTTTCGCCTGCAAGTAGTCCGTCGATCCGTCGAGGTCGAAGACCATGGCGAAGAGTACGGTGTCGGGCAGGTCCATGGCGTGTTTGGCCAGGACTTCTTTGGCTTCGGCAAGGCGGAGGTCGAACATCTGCCCCCCGTCCGCGACCAGGCGGAATGCGCTGAACTGGTTGGCCAGCACTCCGGTGTCGTCGGTCTTGAAATACCAGAGGCGGGAAATGCGTTCGCCTACGAATCGTTCCGTCAGCGTCTGTTTCCCCTGCGAGAGGGAGCCGAGTGACAATCCGAGCTTCTTGATGATGACGTGCGTGCGTTCCCAATTGCTGCCTTCCGCGGTCGCCTTGGCGACAGCAAGGGCATACGGCAGGGTGAGGTACACGGGCGAGGTCTGGTTTTTGAGCCCGAGCAACACTTTCCTGTCGTAGTGCTGGATGGCTCGCACTTCCAGCTGCGTCGTGACGGGAAGGTCGCGAAAATCGATTTCCATCGTGAACGATGATTCCCAATACATCTGCCAGGCGGTCTTTGTCGCCTCCACGATGCCTTCCTGCCAGGGTTCGGCCAGGTACAGCGTCAGGTTGTTGGCCGTATCCGCAAACCGATTGGCGGCGTTGATCTGCTTGATGCGTTTCGGCGACAGATTGAACATTTCCTTGCCGTTGACGATGAATCGGACGCGGGAAATGATGGTTTCCGGCGCGACCGGTCCCTTGTCCTCGCCTTGCGCCTGCGCAAAGCATTGCAGGCTGATCGCGTGGTATCGGCGGTTCAGCTCCAGGCGGGCGGCACTTGTCCCGCTCGGGATGGGCTGGGCCAGCGTGTTGATGGGTTCGTGTATCAGTGGCATTTTATCTTCTCCGGGTTCGTTGTTCCGATGGGTTGTTGTGTCGGTGGTTCGTTGTGGTTGTGCGAGGTGGGACGCCTCAGGCGGCTTTCTTCTCGAATTTTCTCAGGAGCTTGCCCCCTGACTCGGTGCGGGCCGCGAAAAAGAGCGCCCCGATGATGCCGGCCGCGAGGGCCGCGATTGGTATGACGATTGTCTTGATCATGTGTGTGCGTGTTGCGTTCGGTGAACGTGTCGCCGTCTCGTATCGGCGATTTCCGCACGCAACAAAAGCTCGCTGAACGTCGTTGTTCGTCGTCCAACGTCGTCCAACGTCGCTGTTCGTCGTTTTTCGCGGCTTGGCACGGAATTTGTACGCTCCCCTGCCCACGCCCCGGAGCGCCGTTGTCGTGACAAGCTGGCATGTGACCTCGCCGGCAACGTCACGCCGCGGACCGGCGCCCAAAAAAGCCCCGGCTTCAGGCCGGGGCGGGGGGGGCGGGGGGGGAACGCAGGAGGGGTGTCAAGCTTCCCAGTCTTCGACGTCGAGGCCGGGGATGCCCGCAAACTCGCGGGTGTTGTGCGTCACCAGCACGGCGTCACACGCGAGCGCGTGCGCGGCGATGAGCATGTCGCGTTCTCCGCTTGGGCGGGCATTGCCCGCCTGCCTGTGCAAAAGAATGTTTTTTACCAGCCCGTAGGCATTGGCGCACAACGCATCAAACTCTTTCGGGCGTAATCGCGACACAAACGCTTGCTGACGTGTGATGCGCCGGGTGGCGACAGGGGACTTTTGCCAGCCATATTCCATCTCCGCCAGCGCGATGGATGACAAAATCAGGCATCCCTCATTTCTTTCCACCCGGGCCACCAGGCGCTTGTCCGTGCCTTTGGCGTAAGCGGAAAAGACATTGGTGTCCGGAAGATAAAAACGTTGTGGATTCATGCCCCGGACGCCTTCTCTTTCCTGTCGATCTCGCGCTGGATTCCTTGCAACGCGTGCAATGCCTTGCGCATTCCTTTCCTTTCCGCGGGGTCGATGATCATCAGCCCGCTGCCGGTGCGGTAGATTTCCACTTCCTTCGAGGGCAGGCGGAAGGCGGCGGGGATGCGCAAGGCCTGCGAGTTGCCCTGCCTTATGATTTTTGTCAGAGTTGCCATGCGTTTACGGTGTCATCACGCGGCACACGCTGTCAAGCGGCGCGCCGGGCGCGCTCCAGGCGTTTGCGGCAAGCGGGCGTGGCCCGTGTCTGGCGCCCTGTCACCGGGCGGCCGCAACCGCACGCGCACAGGCTGACAGACCGTGACGACTGGCGGGCGCGTACCGCCCTTGCCAGTACACGAGCCATCGGCACCGGCACGCCGTTGCCAACCGCCCGGTACTTCGCCGCGACGGACAGGCCGGGCAGGTCGAAATCACGTGGCAGGCCCTGCAATTCGCAAAAATCGCCCCATCCGCGCCGATCCGGACGGGAGGCTTCCGACGCAAGGCAGGTCCGTTCCAGCCTCTGAAACGTGACGGTTCGATCACAAACGAGCATCGAGGAGTCACGGCTTCCGAAATGGAACGTGCGAAGCCGGTTTTGTCGGCAACCGCATTCCGACGCGTTCAGGTTGAACCGTTGCACGCTGTAACCGGTCACGGCAAACGGCGGCACTCCTGGCACATTCTCCATCAGCCACCAGTCCGGGGAGGCTTCCATGACCACGCGGGCGAATTCGCGAAGCATCGCGACGCCGTTGCCTGTTGGCGGGCAACGCCGCGCCCGCGAAAAATCCTGACAGGGCGGCCCGCCGATCACGCCGCCGAACGCGCCGGGCGGCGGGTGAAACGTGCGCACGTCGCCGCCCCACACGAGGTCCGGCCCGCGCACCACGCAAAAGCCTTCCGCCTCGAAACCGCGTCCCAACAGGTCAGCGCCGGGAAAAACTGATATCACCAAGTTTTCGTGTGACGCGGACGTTATTGGCGCATTCCGGACTGTCACGGTTTGCATAGTGTCAGCTTCCGTTTCACGACCGGCTCCCCCGGCTTGTAGTGCAAAAACTCGTAGCTTTTCGTCGGGAGGTGTTGAGCGGCCAGCAGGCCGTTTTCCATGAACACATCAGCCCACCATTCAGCGCTTTTGGCCGTCTGGCGGAACAGAAACGCCTCTGTCAGGCAGTTGCGCATCCCCGGCAACAGGTCCGTCGCCGAATGACACAGCACGTAAAGCATGTGACCGTTGTGCCGGATGCGCGTGAACAGCCATGACAGGGACCGGTCCCGGTTGATTGTCGCGCTGGCGTCCTCGATCCACACGCAGCAATTGCGCGAAGCCGACACCGCCGCCTGGAACCGCACCGCGTCCGCCGTCACAAACGAGCCGGGCGGCCATTTTGTCCACTCCATCTGCGGATCATGGACGATGTGGCGGCGTCCCGCCAGCCGCGTGATCGCGGCCGCGGTGGCGTGTGCGAGCGTGGATTTGCCACACTCGCTCGGCCCGGCGATGGCTGCACGCACACTGCTCATTTTCCCCAGTGGCTTCGGGGGCCGATCAGCCCGAGAATCAGGGCAAGCAGCAACACGAGCCAGAGCCAGCCGCCCGGCCCGAAATCGTGAAACAACCAGATCGCCCCGCCCGCCACCGCCAGCGGATACGCCAGGCGCACCAGCGCACGCAGCACATTGCCGAGAGTATCGGCCGCCGCGACTACGCCTGCCCAGAATGCCAGCCAGGCCAGTTTCACTCTCTGCCTCAGCACGGCCAGCGTGTCTCGCCGGCCATCCGGCAACGCCGGCCTGTCACGGCCAGGCGTTCCGGGCGCGGTTGCCGGGGCATTCGCGCCGTTTTTGTCGAGTGTGGTTCCGGATGTGTTTTCGGATGTGTTTTCCATGGCGGATACGGGTTACGGGTTACAAATGCATGAAATCGCCCCCGAACGCGGACGGAGGGGGGGGGGAGGGGGAGGCCGGGGGAGGCGTTTCGACAGGCGCGGACGGAAGAGGCGTTACGTTTTTGGGCGTTTTTTTCCCGAATAACGCCCCCAGCCACATCCGGGTTTCGGGTTTCGATCCGACCTTGAACAGGTACAACGCCCACAACAGGACAAACAACCCCGTTCCCGTCGCTATCCAGCCGCGTGCGGACAAAAACGCGGCGGTCGCCTCCTTTATCGCCTTTTGTTCGGCGGGCGACGGCGTGGCCTCTTCCGGATGGCCGGTGGCAATCCCGATGCCCGCGTAAACGGTCTTGCAAACGGCTTCCGCCGTCGTCTCCGCGTCGCCTTTCACGCGGGGCGCGGGAGGCGCGGGCGTTTCGCCGCCACCGCCACCGTCGCCACCGTCGCCGCCACCGGGAGCGGAGGGCGCGTCTTCCGCTTCCGGCGGTATGACCAGTTCGCTCGCCGGGGGCGACGGCGGAGCGTTTTCCTGAAACGGGGCCGGAGCCGCGGCGGGCGTTTTCCGGCTTCGCCCGGCGTTTCTGTTTTTCCACCGTCCGATGGAGTCCTTTTCAGGGCGAAATTTCGCCGGGTCAAACGGGCGATTCAGCGAATCCAGCCCCATGCCATCGGCGGGCGTTCCGGCCACCGGGGCCGGGGAGGTTTCGGGCGTTTCCGGCACGGAAACGGTCGGTTTCGGCGCGCGGGCCAGCGCATCGGCGGCGAGCGCGTCCGCGTCCGTCATGACAGGCGCGGCGGCGTTTTCAGTCGTGGTGTTTTCGATACTCATGGTGTTGGCAAAATCGTGAAAAAGGTGAAAAACGTGAAAAAGGTGGAAAATCAGGGCACCCGCACGTTGTAACTGTAACTGTAGTTGTTTTTCGCCCACTCCCACGCCCGGAGCGCCGGGAAACCGGCCCGCCGAAACGCCAGATAACGCCCGACGCGGCGGCGGAATCGGTGTTGAGCAGGCGTTTTCCCTTTCCGCGTAACGCGAACGCAAAACGCCCGCACACGACCTTTCGACCGTAGTGCGGGCATCGCTACCGCGGGGGGGGGGAGGGAGGCGTTTGTCAGGATGTCAGGTCCACATCGAAATCCCTGCACAGGTTCGTTACCGACCGATGCAGGGAAAGCAACGGACCGGCAATCAGCTTTTCCGGTTTGGCAACGGGCACAATCGTGCCGGTCATCAGCACCAATCGCGTCCACATGTGCATCGCCATCTTCGGCGTCGCGTGCGATTGCCGGGCTATCCGCCTCAGCTTCGCGTATTGCTCCTGTGTCAACTCCACGGATATGACCGTTTTCTTCGTGTATTTCATGTGATAATTTTTGAGTATTGAAACGATCCCGGCCCGGGATCGGGGTTCTCTCAGGCTTATCACGGCCTGCGACGGTATTCGCGGCGAACCGCTGTTTTATTTCCGCCTGCCACCCCGAAATTGGGAATGCCAGCGTCGAAACGTGGACACAAAAAAACGGTTCTGACGGGACCGGCCTTCCGGTGATAATCTGTGAGAGGCCACCAGACAGAGCGAAAAGAGACGCGAAGGCAAGAGCGAATTTCACGGGCGTTTTCATGCGTTTTTCGCGACCTCCGCGTTTTCCCCGGCCAGCGTGTTGATCTCGGCCTCCAGACGGCGGGCTTCCCGATGCAAAGCGAACAGTCTGGACGCATCGCGTTCGGGCGTGAGGTACAACCGGGCCACCAGGCCGCAACGCCGTTTTCGCAGCTCCCACAAGCGCAGGCCGCGCCGCGTTTCCGCGCCGGAGAGCCTGCGTTTCCCGTGTGTCGTATTTGTCATGCTGTTACGGCCTCCGTCATGACGATCGCCTCGCCGCCGGACAGCGACGGAGCGAGAAAGGATGGTGTTTCCGACCTGCCCGCCGTCTTCCCAGCCAGCGTGATGGACGGCGGTCGGGCGAACAGGTCGGACACCAGAGCAGGGAGCTTCACCAGCGCCTTTTCCGTATCGCTGGCGAGCGAGGCGACGGGGACCCAAAGGTCTCGATACGCGCATCCGCCACGGTAGCGGATTAGCGCCATCTTGCCGTCGCCGGACAATCTCAGCACGTCACAGGCGGAGACGGTGACACTGTCAGAAAAATTATCGTTCGCATGTATCCAGACCGCATGACGCGGGGAGCGCAATGCGGCGGATACAGGAGGGATCGTTTCGGCGGTTTTGGCGTCGTTTTTCATGCGGTTTGGAGGGGGGAGGTTGCGTTTTTTTCGGCGATTTTGGCCCATTCCGGGGGCCAGAAATCGGGGTCCGGCGCCCAGGGGGGAGCGGTGCCCGGGGAATTGTTTGGATAGTGTGGACCGGGAAGGCACGCGTGCGCACGCACGCCTGGCGCACGCGTACGCAAGGCGGGCATCGCCGCCTGCCGATCCGCCACGGCGAGCGCCGCCGCAATGTGCGTCCGGCTTCGCTCTGCCGTCTCCCGGACCAACGGCGTGTGCTCGCACAACGCCTCGAAATCGCCGTTGTAGCCGACGACGGCCGCCACGGGTTGCGTCACTCGCCAGTACCCGGACGCGAACGGCGCGCAACGTGCCATCAGCAGATTGACCACCGGTCTCCCCGTGCGTTTTTCTTCGGCTTCTTTTGCGTTTGTTTCGCGTCCGTCCTGCCCGCACGTATCCAGGCGCCCCTCTCGCATTATCGCGTCGAATTCGCAAAGGAAACCACACTTGGCGAAGTATGCACGCAGGTCGCCTAACCAGGGGGCGGCAAGCTGATCCGCCAGCCCTTCACGCGCCAGCGCTCGCGGTGCGGTCTCGAACGCTTCGAGGAGGAAGCGGAACAATCCCCGCTTTTCCAGTTCGATGGCCTCGATCACGCCATGCCAGTGCAACGGACATTCGCGGGCTTCGATGTTTCGACGCGCCTGCCGTAATTTTTCTTCCAGCACACAAAGCCTCCAGAGCGGACGGCGGACACGGCTGCAAAACCTCCGCGCCAGCTTCGCCCGACGCTTTTCGATCACCTCCGGACGCAGGTTCCGGCGAAGCGCGGCCCGGCGGTTGCGGCGCTCGCGCTGGCCCCACGGATCGGGCCGGAAGAGATTCCAGTTTTTGGCACGATCAACCACCTTCCCGTCCGGAGTGGACACGATGACGAACCGCTCCGATTCCATCTTCACCTCGTAGCGCAGCTTTTTCAGGTCGCCCACCGGGGTGGAATAGCGAAGGCCCTTTGTCTGTTCCACGAATGTCCGGATCGCCGCCGGGCCGCCCAGTTCGATCAAGGTGTCAATATCGGCATCCTTGAACGGGTATTTGCATACCTCGTTCACATCCTCGATACGCTTGCCGAGTTCGCAGTGGACTCCGTCCACATCGTCCCGCAATCCGCGCTCCCGGTCCCTGCCTCGCCAGCCTCGCATTTCCGCAGCCATCTTCAGGCGACACCAGCGGCGCAGTCGTGACCATTGATCCTTCGACCAGACGCGCCCGTCCCATCGCAATTCGGGCTCGTACAGATAATGCGCGTGCTGATGAAACGAAATGTCCCGACTGATTCCGTCCGGAGACACCCGCTTCGGGGTTCCGTATTCGACACCGATATACAGGCCTCGCACATGCCGCCTGAAAAATCTGTGCTTCATCATGTTGCCCAGCGCCTTGCGAAAATGCTTGTATCCCCGGCGCAGGTTGGACAGCCGCGCTTCATCCCGGTCGCGTGTCCCCGCCGTGAATGTCGCCATCCGGGCAAACGGTCTCCGGTCGAGGATGTACCGGAGAGACCGGATTTTCTCGGCACGCAAGGCGCTGGCAAACACCGGGAAAACCGCGACGCGCTGAATGTTCGGCATATAGACGACCCGGTCCGGCTCCCCCAGCGGTATCAGCGCAACAGTCGGCCGCACCGGCCGGTTGTCCGGATTCGGCTCGCCCGGCGCCACATAACGGACCGGATGCCCGGCCATCTCGCAACAATCCGCCATCCGTTCCGACTGGCGAACCTTCAACTCGAATGACGCCCATCGCTTTTTCGCAGACTCCAATGAAATGACGCTCCCGGTCTCGTTCCGGCACAATTCACGATACCTCGCCTCTCCCTCGAAATAGTTGGCGAATTCCCCTACCGCCTCTTCCTCTTCCGTTTGTTCCAGCCCCAGCGCAGGGCCGTATTTCGGCTTTTCCAGCTCCCAGCCGTTTTCAATCTCCTGGCGCAACGCCTCCGCTTCCGCCGTCACCTCCTCCTCAGAAATCGCTTCGACGTACTGTGCCAACGCCCGTTTCCGGGCGATTTCGTGAAAATAGCGAAAACGCGCCGGTTCGCGCATCGCCGTAATGGCATCCAGATCGAAAACCGCCTCCGTATCGGCGGATTCCGTCAACGGCTCCGGCTCGCGGCGGGGAACGAATGTGAAGCCGTTGATTGAATCGGAAACGGCTCCCCCCTTTTTCCCGCTGCCGAATTCGCGTGCGCAATTTTCCATGAAATCGCGCACGACCGCCTGCCTGTAACGGAGCACAGACGAATACGCATCCCGCGTTTCGGCGGCCATGTGTTCGCCCGTATCAGCCGCAATCACCTTGTCCAGGTGGGCACGGATTTCTTCCTGCGTCATGACCCCTCCCCCTCTCCGCATTCCGGCTCCGCCTGGTCGGCAATGCCGACAATGCGCATCAACTCTTCCTCCGTAATGTAATAATAAGGGAGAAGCGCCCGGATCGTCCTGATTTTTCCCACCCGGCACCTGTCGGCAAACCACCTTGGCGAACGGTGAAAGTCGAATTCCGCCGCCGCCGCTGATGCCTC
>JAISAX010000338.1 GCA_031266495.1 Opitutaceae bacterium | reverse complement strand
GCCGAACTTGCCGCCCGATTCGCCGCCGCGTTTGGCCTCGCCGCTGAAGCCTATATTGCCGGGTTGCTGCACGACCTCGGGAAATATCAGCATGATTTCCAGAATTATCTTAAAACCGGGAAGCCCCGCACTCGGCACGCCATCCACGGCGCGGTGCTCCAGCGGCAACACCGCCTCATAGCCAATGTGATCGCCAGTCACCACTCGGGATTGCACAACGAGTCCGATCTCGACACGGAGATCAACAACATCCTTTGCGATCCAGTTGCCAAATCCCGTCTTCGCCAACTCCTCGACGCCTACCGTGATGACGGTCTTCCTCTGGACAAAAAACTCGCCGCGCCAGAACCTCCGCAACGCTTTACCGCCACAGAAGACCTCCGCCTCCGTCTGCTCCTTTCGGCGCTCGCCGACGCCGATTACCTCGACACCGAGGCGCATTTCTTCAAAGCGGCGGGCAAAAACCGTCCGCCCCCTGATTTTGACTCCATCGCAGAGCTTGCCCAACGCATTGACGCACGTCAGCAAGGTTTCGCGTCACGCCTCCAACCGTCCAGTCTCGACAAACTCCGCTCTCAAATAGCCATGCGTTGCCAGGAAGCAGGCGAGAACAGCCCCATCGGCGCCTTTTCGCTTACCGTGCCCACAGGTGGCGGCAAGACGCTTGCCTCGGCCGCCTTCGCCCTGCACCATGCTCGCCGCCACGGTTTCAAGCGAGTCATCTACGTCATCCCCTACACCAGCATCATTGAGCAAAATGCCCGCGTTTTTGCCTCTGTTTTCGGCGCGAAAAACGTCCTTGAACACCACAGTCTGGCCGACTGGCGCAAGTCTGATGAAAACGATGAAGACGCTAACAGCCCTGCCGCCCGCTGGCGGATGATTGCGGAAAATTGGGACGCACCCTTCATTGTCACGACCAACGTCCAGTTCTTCGAAAGCCTTCACTCGCACCGCCCCTCTGCCGTTCGCAAAATCCACCGCATTCTTGATTCCGTGGTTCTCTTCGACGAGTGCCAGACCTTCCCTCCCGGGATTCTTTCGCCCACGCTCGAAACCCTGCGCGCCCTGCAAGCCTACGGGCGCGCTTCGCTTGTATTTTGCACGGCCACCCAGCCCGCATTTGGACAACGCGCATTTTTTCCGGAAGGCTTCCCCGCGATTCAGGAAATCATCCCTGCCGAATGGCAGCTCCATTCGCGCCCCGAATTTGTTCGCACCCGCATCCACCACCGCGCCGCGCCGCTGTCCATTGCGGAGTTCGCCAAGGAATTTGCCGCGCATGACCGCGCCCTTGTCGTTGTCAACACCCGCCGGACCGCCCGCGAACTTTTCTCCGCTGTCACCGCTGAAAAGAAAATAGATCCCGCGGCAGCGGATACGGCGGGACTTTACCACCTGTCCACTTTCATGTGCCCGGCACACCGCCAGGCTGTTCTTGACGCCATCCGCATCCGGCTCGCCACGCCCGGCTGCCGCTGCCTCGTCATCTCAACGCAGTTGATTGAAGCCGGTGTGGATTGCGATTTCCCACGCGTTTACCGCGACCGCGGACCGCTCGATTCCGACCTGCAAGCCGGGGGGCGCTGCAATCGCGAGGGTCGGCTCATGGACGCCGATGGGCACCTTATCCCCGGTCAAGTCACCATCATCAACCTTTCCGACGCCAAACTCCCGAAAGGCGCTTATAGCCGCGCCACTCTCCTGGCATCCAAATACTTGCCGTCTGATCCAGATCAAGATGCCGACATTACGCCTGAGGCAATACACGCCTACTTCCGCGAATTTTATCACGACACAAATCGTGATGAAAAAAACATCGCCTACTCCCGCGAACAACAACTCCACCGCAAAGTCGGACAAGACTATCGTTGGATAGACGAAGACGAACCCTCCGTCACCGTGCTCACCGCATACAACGAAATTGCCCGCGCCTGGATAGCCGCGCTGGATGCGCGCGGCCATGAACCACCCACCCGGCACGAGTGGCGCAACTTTGGTCCATTATGCCTTAACCTGCGCAACTCCGAAGTGGAGAACGGCATCAAGGCCGGAACGCTCTACCGCATGCGCAACGGAGTCGTCGCCATCCAAAAAAGCTATGAGCCGAGCTTCGGATACAATCCTGCGGACATCCTGACGGCAACTGAGACGATTTTTTAAGATGTGGCACTTCCCCAAAAAACAAAAAAAGCCACTTGGATACCCAAGTGGCTCAATACTAACCAATAAAGATTCAAAACAGATGAATTGTTTCAACCCTCACCTATTATAACAGGTGATCTATAGGATCGCCTTAAAAAAACTCCTTGACAAGCACGATTTTTTACGACAGAGGAATTGACGAGGCAAAAGATCCATGCTAATATGGGTCCGTTTTCCTTTTTGTCATGCAAATCATCGTAATCAATAACAACGACACTGGAGCTATCGCTATCTGCTCAGCCTTCATTGGTTATGAAGGTCGAGGTATCCATCCATACACAGCCGCCTGTGATTTAATTGACCAAATCAGATCCCGCTTGAATGACAGCCCTCCTTCCATTGAAAGTAATTTGACCGTTATCACACGTTACGAAACCGATATTTCCTTCACGCCGCCAACTGAAATCTAACCTCCACCATGCCAGCCACCATCCCCATCGAACTCAAAGTCTGCGGTGATTACGCCTGTTTCACCGCTCCGGAATCCCGTGTTGAACGCCTCTCATATCCCGTCTGCACACCCTC
>JAISAX010000241.1 GCA_031266495.1 Opitutaceae bacterium | reverse complement strand
TGACTTGATTTAAAAAAGAAAAAGCAGAATTTGAAATCTGTACTATGGCAAAAGTGATCAAATCCGTACTGTTTTTTCTTCAGGTCTGCTGTCCGGCCCCTGCTGGTTCCGGGGGCGCCCGTCCGGTCAGGATGGGCCGGTCCCGCAGCGTCGCCTTTTGCGGTTCCGTTTTTTATAACCCGCTCGCCGCCAGCCCGTCTTCAAATTGAAACTCGCCGCCAAAAACATTCATTGCAGGGTCAACGGCATGGCCAGAATCAAAGACCCACAAACCAGCAAAGCGATCCTGCAAGCCTTGCGGCAGCGTCAGCCCGGAAAAGATCCCGCGAGCCTGGCCACCACCGCAAAGTACCCGCGCATGAAAGCCGTCCTGGGCGAGGTGGTCTCCCGCTACTCGACCGATACCCGCCTGCCGTCGGTCCGGGACATCGCCGCCTCTCTCGACACGTCTATCGTCACGGCCCAGCGCGCGCTCACCGAGCTTGTCAACGAAGGCCGTCTTTACAGCCGCCAGCGCTCCGGGTTTTTTGTCGCGCCTGCTGCGCCTTCCGGGTCCGCTTCGGCGGCCACCTCCGCGGTCCCGGCAAACGGCGCCCTGGGCGGACAGTTCCTGGCCCGGTTCCATTTCGGCACCGACAGCGCCGCGCCTTACCAGCAAGCCTTCTGGCGCCGCCTGGCGAGCGATTTCCTGGCCGGCCACCCGACCACGGAGCCGCTGCTCGTTTTTGCAGCCGATTCGCCCGCCTTCTCCGCCAGCCTCGATCTCTTCGAGCGCTCCGCCTGGAGTCGTCAGTGGATAATGGATACGACTCCGCTGCTCGACCTCACGCACTTTGCCGGCGAGGACCTCGCTCCGCTCTCGCGCGACGGACGCAGCGTGCCGCTTTACCATCGCACCTACTTCCTGTTTCACAACCGCACCTTCCTGCGCCGCCACGGCATCGCGCTCCCGGCTTATCGCGACTTTGCCGGGCAGAGCGCCTACCTGCGCTCCGTGGCTGGCCGGACCAGCGCGCTCGGCCTCGACCCGCGGCCCTGGTCCATCCAGGAGCCGGTCACGCTTCTCGGGCGCGAGATCGAGCGCTTTTTCTCTCTCGTCCGGGCGCCCGGAACCGACGCCGCCACGCTCGCGCGTTTCGTCAAGTCCGCCACCGCGCTCATCGCGTTTTGCCAGCAGTGCCAGCGCGGGGTCAACGGCGGCTCGACGTCCTGGGTCGATGCCCGAGCCAGTTTCATCCGCGGCGAGTTGCCCTTTTTTCTTGGATACAGCGTGGATGCCTGGGAGTTTTCCTCACGCGAACCCGCCTTTGACCTCGCGGTCTGGCCTACACTTTGCGCCGATGACGCGCTGTTTCTTTCGCCCACCGTCGGAGTCATCAACCAGCGCTCCGGGCACCCCGCGGAGAGCCTGCGCTTCCTCTCGTACATTCGCAGCCGGCCCGTGCAGGAGGAGTTCGCCCGGACGGGCAATTTCGGTGGCAACATCGACGAGGGCATTCTCCCTCCGACTGCGGCCAACGACGCGTGGCTAGGCTCTTTGCTGCCGCGCTCGTATCCCTTCGCACTCACCGCGCCCGACGCCTTCTACCTCGCGATCAACATCCTCAACAGCGAACTCTGGCGAGCGCTGCTCAACCTTGCGTCCGTCGAAAAAGCAATCACCCAGGCGCTCCACCTTGGGCGCTCCTATCTGAAAATGCGGAAGGCGAATGGCAAAGGACGAACGGGGGACGATATCAGAAATCAATGAATTTCCCGCCGACCTTCGAAGCCGGAGCCGACGGAAAAGCACACACACGCATACGCACACATACACACAAAACCTCCGTAAGAAATCCGAACTACAAAATACCATGAACTCAAAAAAACGCACCGGCCTTCTGGCCATTGTCTGTCTCGTTTTCGTCCCCGGCGCCTTCGGGCAGCTTGTCGAGGGCAAGACATTCACCGTCCAGGAGGGCGCCTTCCCCTGGTACGACCGCGCGGACTGGACGCTCACCAACATACCGGCCTCGCTCAAAGACTCCGGTCCGTTGCCGCAGCAAAATTGCAGCAGCCGCTCGCTCGACATTCCGTCCGCCCCCGCCGCCCCCGCCGCAATCACGCTCGGCGTGTGCGACCGTGATCTCGCCGAGTTCGCCAAACGTCAGCCCGCCGCGAAAAAAACGGCGGACGTCATCGCGGTGAAAAACCCCGCGGGTGTCGTGCTGAACTACATCGTCTTCACGCTCGAAAACCCGCCCGCGCACATCGACGGCGCCGGTTTCAATGCCGGCATGATGCTGCTCAAAATCACGACGAAATAAGATCTGAAATGCAGTCCGGACCTGGTCCCGGCCCGGACTGCGTCAATGCGCCATGCCTCCCGCCATGTACTTCCGTATTCGTTTCCTGCCTCTGCTTCCCGCGTTCGCAACGCTGCTTTTTGCGCAAGGCATTCCCCCCCCTCCCCCTGTCGATCTGTACCTCCTGATGGGGCAGTCCAACATGGTCGGGCGCGACACTGCCGGACTTGGCGAACAGACGCCGGATTTGCGTATTCTCTCCTGGACTACGATCGGTTCCTCCCCCTGGCGCGCGGCGCGCGAACCGCTCAATGCCGACGGTTCCGGCATGGGGCCGGGCATTCCGTTTGCCGCGGCCTTGCTGGCGGCATCCGGTGTTTCGGCGGATACCGTTATCGGCCTGGTTCAGACGGCTGTCGGCGGCACACCGTTGCGCCGGTGGGTCAAGGGGGGCGACCTTTACGAAAAGGCGGTTTTCCAGGCCCGGGCGGCTCTCCGGGCGGCGCAGGCGGTCAACCCGGCCGCCCGCCTCCGCGGCGTGCTCTGGCACCAGGGCGAATCCGACTGCGAAAACAAAAACGACGCCGATACCTACGAGGCCCGCCTGGTCAAAATGTTCACCGATCTTCGCGCCGACCTGGCCGACCTCACCGGCGCGACCGCGATGCCGTTGCCGGTCGTGATCGGACAACTCGGCGATTTTGTGAGCTTCGCCCATACGGAGACTGTTCGCGCCGCGCTCCGGAACATGCCGGCTCGCCTTCCTGCGGTCGCATTCGTCGATGCCGCCGGTTTGCCCGACAAGGGCGACCGCCTGCACTTTACCGCGGCAGCCCAGCAGGAACTCGGACGACGATACGCCGCTGCCATGCGGAAATTGGAGGCAACTCCCTGAACGCGACGGCAGCGGCGATGGCGGCGAGGGGGGGGGGGGGGGAGGGGCGACGGCAAAAGGTTACTCCCGGTTTTACGGTGTTGGTGTTATTCCAGTGGTTCCAAATAAATCCGGATGGCTCGTGCCAGATCATGACCAAGTGCTTTGGCAGAATTTATATCAACAACAACGCCTTCGGCATTGGCAAACGGAACTTCAATGGCAGAAGCAAAAACCACATTGGGAAGTGTTGCGCCCCATTCATCGCATTTTTGTAAATTTGCCGTTTTTTTGTTGCTACTGGTATTCCACGAAACGCCAAATGGTAAGTTGTTTAACGCACGGTAGGGAATCGTGCCTTTTCTTTCTTTTTCCAAAATCATACCAAAACGTTGAACTCCCTTCCATGAATTTTCACCGAATTCCTCGGGATTGATTCCGACAAAATAAACATACTCGTTTGTTCCCTTTTCAATATGAAGCGGGTCACTGCCGCCGCGCAACCAGGGACAATGCATATCCAGATAAAACAAGGGTTTATCGTCCAGCCATTTCGGAACCTGTTCGGTAATTGCCTGAACAGATTCATGGATTCGCTGAATATAATCGCGGTTATGGTCGTGCGGCTTGCGGTTCTTGCCTTGATCGCCGTCTTCCACCCCGTCCTTGTCAACAAGCGGAACAATAAAAAAATCAACGTGTTCACGAAACCAGCGTCCGTCATCTGTATCAGAAAGAACCGCTTCAATAATTCCTTCCAATGAATAGGTTGCCGTCATTTCAGCACAGTGGTTCCGTGAGGATAAAAACACCTTGAAATCAGGGATTCTTTTATTGTCGAAAATCCGGAGCAATTCGACATGACGTCCCTTTTTCGTTTTGCAAAGTGTTTCGATTTTCAGATCGGGATTGTCTTTATGCTTTTCAAGAAAACGGATGAGATCTTTTTCGGTGTAATTCATGCTTTGACTGAAAAACACTTCCTTTTCCTCTGTTCCGAACCGGTACTGGAATTTTGTTGCGGAAAATCCGGGATCGCCGAGCCAACGCCAGGTCAAACCGCCGTCCGTACTGACTGCCGGACCGCGTGTACCGATAACACCTTCCGTAAAAACAAAATTCAATGTCTGTCCTTCGGCTCCGCGAATACGGAATGACCAATAAAACCAGCTTCCGGCAGTGTCACGTATATCTTGTTGTAATTTGACCGTGTCGCCGTCAATTTGGAGAACCTTAATGTTGCCGCCGGGAAAATCAGCGTCAATAGAGAACTCTTTCGCAAAAGTATAAATAGAAGAAGTCATGATAAAAATAATCAACGAATGGAAAAATAATTGCAAGCGTTGTATGATTGAATTGTTGTTAACAGGTTGTTGGGGAAATGTAATATTTCAGTGTTTTGACATTTTTTTATTAAACGATCGGTTTTTAGCGTGCATTCGCGCGGCTTGCCAAGCCAAGACATCAAAAATCACGGGAATATTAATAAAAACAATTGAGGATTCCGGAACCGTAACCGGCAGCGCGCCGCTGGTGATATTGTTCCCGAACCGTCCGTCCGGGCGGTTTTTGTTGGCCGCGTGTTTTTGGCGATTGCCGTTTGTATCCGTCGTTCAGGGACAGCCTGCTGACCGGCCTTTCCTCAAAACAGGCGCTCCGTCATCGCCGTCGCCTCCGCTTCCGACGTCGGTGCCGCCATTATCCGGTGTTCAGGCAACTGCGTGCGGAACCACGTGCGCTGTTTTTTCACCAGCGCACGCGTGTTCCGGATAACCTCCGCCGCCAGTTCCGCCCGCGTCGCTTGCATCGCCTGCGCTGTCTGTCCGGTGTATCCAGCGTATCCGGTATTCCCTTCTGTAGCTGCGCCTCCGCAGTCGCTTCCGCATTCGCGTTCGCGGTCAAGCATCGCCAGCGTTTCCCGGTAACCGATTGCGCGCGCCGCGCTCGGGTTTTGCCGAAAACCGGCTGCGTCCATCCGCGCCACCTCGTCCACCAGGCCCGCTTGCAACATCTGCTCCACACGCCACGCGATCCGCGCATCAAGCTCCGCCGGTTCGCGCTCCAGCCGCACACACACCGGCGACCAGTCGGCAAACGGCCCCGGCTGCCGCGCAAACTCCGCCGCCAGCTCCGCCAGCGTCCGGCCCGACGCCAGACAGCGTTCCAGGGATCGCGTCACGCGTCGCGGATTCGCCGTATCCAGCACCGGAGGACGCGTTCCGTCCGCCTCGCCTTTGCCTCTGCTCGTCTCGCCGCCTTTGCCGCCGCTGCGCATTTCCAGTCCGGGGTTGAGCGCGAGCAAACGCGCCACCAGCGACGGCAGACCGTCCTTCGCAAGTTGCCGCGCCACCTCGTCGCGAATCGCAGGCGGCACCGCCACGTTGTCCGCCACCGGCGCGAAAAAAGCCTTCAGATAAAAACCGCTGCCGCCGGTCACCAGCACCCGCCGCCCGCGCGCTGCGATGTCCTCCACCGCCACGCGCGCCAGCGCCACGAAGCGCGTGATGTCCATCGCCTCGCGTGGCTCGCAAATATCGACCAGATGATGCCGCACCCGCGCCTGCTCCTCCCGCGAAGGTTTTGCGGTGCCGATGTCCATGCCCCGGTAAAACAGGAGGGAGTCGCACGATACGATTTCCGCTCCGTTCGTCTCCGCCCAACGCAGCGCCAGCTCCGTCTTCCCGACGGCCGTCGGACCCGTGAGGATGTAAAGCGGCGGTTTTTCCGTTCGTCCCGGTTGCTGTTCCGGTTGTTGTCCCGGTTGCCGTTCTGGTTGCGCTCCGTTCATGCGGCTCCGGTTTTCGCGTGGCGCCGTCCGGGATTCAACCCTGCAACCTTTCGGCATTCAAAATTCGCCAGGGGATTTTTCTTTCGCCAACGTAGCACTGCGCATGAAAACACCCGACCATCCGGACCCGCTTGGCCGGCTGCTCGCCACCTGGCAGCAGCCGCCTCTCGTGCGCGATCCCGGTTTCGAGGACGCTGTCCACGCCCGCCTCCGCACCTCCCGGGTGCGCAACGGCGCCGATACCACGCTCGCTCCCTTCGTCGCGGGCGATGGGCGCGGACGTGTGCTTCGCTTTCCTGCGCCGCTCGCCGCCGCCGCCTCGGTCGCGCTCGCCGCCTTGCTCGGCGCCACCGCCGCCCTCTTCGTCAGCCACAACCGCGCGACCGAACGCATGGCCTCGGCCTACGTTGCCAGCATCAACCCTCTCGAACGCGTCCATGCCGGCCACTCCGCCGCTCCCGCCGTTCCTGCCGCTCCCGCCAGCCACGTTCATCCCGCCCCGTGAAACGCGCCCTCTGCATCATCGTCTCCGCGCTCGCGGCCGGTCTGCTCGCCTTTGGCCTCACCGCGTGGCTGGCCCGTCCGTCCGTCTCCGCGCCTGCCGGCGAACTTGCCTGGTTGCGCGCCGAATTTTTGCTCACTCCCGCCCAGGCGGCTGCCGTCGAAAAACTCCACGCCGCCTACGAACCCGTTTGTGAAGAGCACTGCGCCCGGGTCCGGCAAGCCCGCGCCGATCTTGACGGGACCGTCACGCCCGAGGCCCGCGCCGCCGCCACCGCCGAACTCGCCCGCCTCGAACGACTCTGCAAGGACACCACCCGCGCCCATCTCCGCGAAGTCGCCGCCTGCATGGACCCCGCGCAAGCCCGCCGCTTCCTCGCCCTCACCGAACCCCGTCTGGATGCCACCGCGCACGCCGGCCCCGTCGGTATCAGGTAACCCGATGACCGATGACCCGATGATCGATGATCCGATGATGGCCGACACTCCCCAGCCTTCGCGGCCCGTCGATTCTGACGCCACCACGCTCTCCAGCGATGCCGACGACAACGCCGCCATGCGCGCCCTGCGCGACGGTGACGCCCAGGCGCTGGATATCCTCATGCGCCGCTGGCAGATCCCGCTCCGCGCTTTTCTCGGTCGCCACCTCCGCAACGAACACGACGCCCTCGACCTCGCCCAGGAAACTTTTGTGCGCATCTACAAAAACCGCGTCCGCTGGCGCGACGGCGCGCGTTTTTCCACCTGGATGTTCCAGATCGCGCTCAACCTCTCCCGCGACCGCGCACGCTGGTGGAGTCGCCGCAATCACTCTCCGCTCGACGAAGCTCGCGACACCGCCAGCGATGTCCCGCTCCCTTCCGCCAGCGCCGAGGCGGGAGAACGCGCCGCCTCCGTGCGCGCCGCTGTCGCCGCCTTGCCCGAAGACCTGCGCGCCGCTGTCATTTTTTTTGAATACGAAGACCGTTCCCACGCCGAGATCGCCGGCATCCTGCGCGTCACCCCGAAGGCTGTGGAAACCCGCCTTTACCGCGCCCGCCAGCTTCTGAAAAAACGGCTCGCCCGCTGGCTGTAACGCCGGGCGGCGCTCCATCTGCGAGCGCGGCACGACAGGATCTTGCGTGGCTTACGTAAGGTCGGATTTCCTGCCGGAGTGGCGCGGCAATCACGCCGGACACGCGCCGGGCTAGTGGACGGTGACACCGTCCACTACCGCCCTGACGGCTTTCACCGCTCCATCTCCGCCCCGGGTGCCCTCCATCGCTTCAACCCTCCCGCTCGCCCCAACGCCAACGCCGACGTCGAATCCAGCCACGCAACCATCGAACCCGAGTTCTTCGACCTCGAACACTTCCACGACACTGCCTCTTTCATC
>JAISAX010000236.1 GCA_031266495.1 Opitutaceae bacterium | reverse complement strand
TTCCTCAAAGATCAGGGCGTCATGGCCATCATCCTGCCCCACGGCGTCCTCTTCCGCGGCGGCGCCGAGGAACGCATCCGAACCAAGCTGCTCAAGGACGGCCATATCGACACCGTCATTGGCCTGCCCGCGAACCTTTTCTATTCAACGGGTATTCCCGTCTGCATTCTCGTCCTCAAGAAGTGCAAGAAGCCAGACGACGTCCTCTTCATCAACGCCGCTGAGCACTTCGAGAAAGGCAAACGCCAGAACGTCCTCCTCGACGAGCACATTCAGAAAATCGTCTCCACCTACCAATACCGGAAGGCAGAGGATCGCTATGCCCAGCGTGTGGAGATGAAGGAAATCGCCGCCAACGATTACAACCTCAACATTTCCCGTTACATCAGCACCGCCCGGCAGGAGCAGGAAATCGACTTGAAAGCGACTCATGCCGAACTGCTGGCACTGGACAAAAAAATAAAAAGCGCCACCGCCAGACATAATAAATTTCTCAAGGAACTGGGTTTGCCACCATTGCCATAACGAAGGCAATGCAGGTGCTTGTTGAGCGGTTGATGGTCTGCCGCCGGACTGGTGACAGGCGGATGCCATGCCATTTATGAACTGAAGTTACGCGGTACCTCACGCAGGGGCGTCGTTTGCGAAGCCCGCGAGGACCTGATCACAACGGGAGATACGCCAATTCTGCCCGACTGGTGCGGGCGTCGCAAGCGACGCCCCTACAGTCGATCCGCGTAACATCCGTTATGAATCGAACTGGCATGATTGTTGGTGGGACGATCTCCGTGTCGTCTATCTATCCGGAAACGGACGGCACGGGGACCGTCCCTCCAAAAGGATAAATCTCGTTCGGAAATGGTATCAGTTGGTGACCCTGGACGCATATTTCTGATGAAGGAAGGCTGGCCACGCGTCTGGTGCTGTGTTCATCGTGGGTGGCATGTTTGAGATCATCGGCACCATCAAAAAAATCTTCAACGAACAGACGTTCGGCAGCGGCTTCAACAAGCGTGAATTTGTCCTCACCATCGAGGACGGCCGCTTCCCGCAAGACATCAAGTTCGAGTGCGTGAAGGACAAGGTCAATCTCCTCGCCTCCCTTAATCCTGACGACAAGGTCAAGGTCTCTTTCGATCTTCGCGGCCGTGAATGGAAAGAGAACTACTACGTGAACCTCAATGCGTGGAAAATCGAACGCGTTGACGGCGCGCCCGGGGCCGTGCCGCCGGAAGACGACGGCGCTCCTCTCCCCGAAGAACCGGGCGAAACGGTCAAAGACGACGACGTGCCGTTTTGAGGCGCGTGCCCTCGGACATACGTTTTGCCAGCCTGAGGTGTAACTGATGTTACGCGGTGCGCCGCGCCACGCCAGCCGGATGAAGCTCCTCTCCCGTTCACGGGCGTCGCAAGCGAAACCCCCGCTTTGCAGGCGATCACGTTTCCGGATACAAAACGCATGAAGCATGCCAGTTAATAGGCACTAAAAGCTGCGTGAAGAACATCGGCTTGGCTGCACCCTCCCGTTGACGCCGGGAGACCGGCGCGGTGATGCTTTTCTTTTTGCTCAACAAGGAGGCCTTGGGCCTCCCCGAAAAGGTAACTTATGAAAGTCGAAGACATCAGGCGCATCGTCCGGCAAGTGATCGAAGAACAACGGGGCAATCTGCTCCGTCCCGCGTGCTCGGCCGTGGTCTCTTCCCGTCCGATCGCTACCGCGCCGGCTGCTGCGGCGACGGCGACGACCGTCGCCGTCCCGACGTCCTGCAAGGCCGCCCTGCTCACCGGTCCCAAACGTATCGAGCTGCGCGAGTTTCCCATCCGCGAGATCACCGGCGACGAGATTCTTATCCGCGTGGAGGGCTGCGGCATTTGCGGCACCGACGTCCACGAATACAAGGGCGACCCGATGAAACTCGCCCCGCTGGTGCTCGGGCACGAGGGCACGGGGGAAATCGTCCGTCTCGGCAAAAATGTGACGCGCGACAATTCCGGCAAGCCGGTGAAGGTCGGCGACAAGATCGTCACCAGCGTCACCACCTGCGGCAAATGCGACCCCTGCCTCTACCTTCCGGGCCGGCTCAATCTCTGCGAAAACCTCGGTGTGCAGGGCCTTTTCCCCGATGACGACACCCACCTCAACGGCTACTTCGCCGAGTACATGATCGTGCGGGCCGGAGCGTCGTTTTTTGTCGTCAACGATCTCGGCATCGATCTGCGCATGCTGATCGAGCCCGCCGCCGTGGTGGTGCATGCGCTCGAGCGGGCCAGGAGCACCGGCCTGCTCAATTTCCGCAGCCGCGTGCTCGTGCAGGGCTGCGGGCCGATCGGCTTGCTGATGCTGGCGGTGGTGCGCGCCGCCGGCACCGAGCACATCGTGGCTCTCGACGGATCGGACAGCCGCCTCGCCATGGCGAAGCGCATGGGGGCCGAGACCGTGATCAATTACCGCAACTATCCCGGTCTGCCCGACCTGATCGATGCGGTGAAGGGCGCGACCCGGGGGCGCGGCTGCCATTTCGCCTTCCAGTGCACCGGCGTGCCCGCCGCCGCGTCCAACATTTTCCATTTCGTGCAGCGCGGCGGCGGGGTGTGCGAGGTCGGCTTCTTCGTCGACAATGGCACCTGCACGGTCAACCCGCATCAGGATTTTTGCGCCAAGGAGATTTCGCTGGTCGGTTCGTGGGTGTACTCGGTCGATGAATACCCGATCGCCTACAATTTCCTGCGCCGCGCGCAGGGCATCGGCCTGCCGGTCGAGGAACTCATCACCCACCGTTTCCCGCTGGAAAAGATCACCGAGGCGATGGAGCTGAACATCCGCCAGGAGGGCCTGAAAATCGTGGTGCTGCCCGGAGCGCAGACCAGCAGCAGCGTACGTTGAGCGGGCGGAGTGCGGGAGGGCTCGTGCCAGCGAGCAGCGGCCACGATGGCGCATCGGTAGAGGATGCGGCGAGCGGGAGCGCGGTCGCCCTGGATGATGCGCAGGCCCTCCCGTGTCGGCCGTCTCAAACCTTCCCCGTCGAACCTGTATGCAGGGCTGGCCTGGGGGCTGAATTCCTTCCTCTTTATTCCCTCACGGTTCCTTGGCGCGGCGGGTTGCGCGGCGCGGGGCGGCTGAAAAAGACGGCGTCGACGGGCGGGTTGGCCTCGATGTGTTCGTTGACCACGATGTGGACGATGCGGCCGTCCTGTTTTTGCGTGATGCGGGTGGGGAGCATGACGCCGTCCACGGGCTTGTAACCGGAGTAGTAGTTCTGGACGGGGATCGGGATGGCGTTGTGCCGGGAGGGGACGTCGCGGCGGACAATGTGCAGGGTTTCGAGGTCCACGAAGAGGTGGGAGGTCTCGGTGAAATTCTGGGTGACGAGGTAGCGGGCGGCGGGGCGGCCGTTGACCCTGGCTTCGCCGGCATAGTCGATGGAGATGCCCTTGCGCTCGATGCTGGCGACGAGGATGTCGTCGAACTCGGCGTCGGCGATGAAGGCGCGCACGGAGGCGAGCTTCATGTCGGCGGGCGCGCTTTCGCGGGAGTCGAGCACCCAGGGCGGATTGGCGCCATCGTAACCTTCGGTGAGGGTGCGTTCGGCGGTCACGGTCTGGATGAGGACGCGGTTGGGTCGGGCCGACCACATGTTGAACTGCAGGTGTTGCGCGCGGCCGTCGAAGCGGATGGTGCCCTTGACGGCGATGGCCCGGAGCGCGCTGACGGCTTCCTGGCCGCCGATGGCCTGGAGGTGGCGGCGGACGAGTTCCCGGATGTTGGCGGGGTCGAGCGGGGCCTGCGAGGCGGGCAGCGCGGAGATGGGAATGACGGTCGGTGGCAGAAACCGGATGGGGGGCGGCGGGGCCGGCTCCTCCGCGGCGGGAGAGGCGGGAGAGGCGGGCGCAGGGACGCTGCCGCGGAGCGGGGGGATGGGGGGCAATGCCGCGAGGCTGCGGGGCGCGAGGGAGAGGGCGGACGCGAGGGCCACTCCGGCCCCGGCTGCAACGGCCAGGGGGCGGCGGAGCAACGGAAGGCCGGACGATGTCACCGGGGAGACGGTTGAGGGAGAGGTTTTCACCGTGAGGAACTGGGAGAGGGAAGGGGAGGGAGAGCGTGCGTGCGGGCCGGCCTGGCCTGGCTTGGCTTGGCCTGCGGTCAGAACATGCGCCGGCCGCCGCCGCCGGGCCGGCCGCCCTGTTTTTGCAGGGCCTGCATCTGGCGCATCATCTTTTTGCCGCTGCCGCCGCCGCCTTTCATCATCTTCATCATTTTCTGCATCTGCTGGAATTGTTTGAGGAGCTGGTTGACTTCGACGACTTTCACGCCGGCGCCGTTGGCGATGCGGAGGCGGCGGCTGCCGTTGAGGATTTCGGGTTTGCGGCGCTCCTTGAGCGTCATGGAGAGGATGATCGATTCGGTGCGCTTCATGCCTTGTTCGGCCTGGTCGTCGAGCTTGAGGCCGTTGAGGCCGGGCATCATGCCGAGGATGCTCTGCATGGAGCCGAGTTTCTTGATCTGCTGCATCTGCGCGAGGAAGTCCTCGAGGTTGAAGTCGGCCTTGCGCATTTTTTCGGCCATGCGTTCGGCTTCCTTCTCGTCGATGACTTCCCGGGCTTTTTCGACGAGCGAGACGACGTCGCCCATGCCGAGGATGCGGGTGGCGAGGCGGTCGGGATAAAAGGTGTCGAAGTCGGCGGTCTTTTCGCCGGTGCCCACAAACTTGATCGGGACGCCGGTGATGCTCTTGATCGAGAGGGCGGCGCCGCCGCGGGCGTCGCCGTCGAGCTTGGTGAGGATGAGGCCGGTGAGCTGGAGGGCTTCGTGAAAGGTGCGGGCGACGTTGACGGCTTCCTGGCCGAGGGCACCGTCGGCAACGAGGAGGACTTCGTCGGGCCGGATGCGTTCGCGGAGTTTTTTGACTTCCTCGATGAGGTCGTGGTCGATTTGGAGGCGGCCGGCGGTGTCGAAGAGGATGGCGTCGGCTCCGGCATCGCGGGCGGCGGCGAGGCCGGCGGCGCCGATGGCGGGCACGTCCTTCGAGGTGCGGTCGGCGTAAAAACCGAGGTTTTCCTGCCGGGCGAGGATTTCGAGCTGGTCGATGGCGGCGGGGCGGTAAACGTCGCAGGCGACGGCGAAGGGTTTGCCGTAGCCGCGCCTGGCGAGGAGTTTTCCCAGCTTGGCGGTGGAGGTGGTCTTGCCGGAGCCGTGGAGGCCGACCATGAGGATTTTTACCGGGCGGGCGGCGGAGAGCGCGGTGGCGCCTTCGCCGAGGAGGCGGACGAGTTCGTCATGGATGATCTTGACGATCTGCTGGCCGGGCGTGACGCCCTTGAGGACGTCCTGGCCGACGACTTGTTGTTGCACGCGGTCCACAAATTCGCGCACGACCTTGAAGTGGACGTCGGCGGAGAGGAGCGCGGTGCGCACCTCTTTGAGGGCCTCGGCCATGTTTTCGTCGGTGAGCTTGCCAACCCCGCGGAGGTGGCGGAGGGCGTTGGAGAGTTTGTCGGTCAGGGATTCGAACATGGTGGTGTGTGCCGGATTGGAATTTAAGGTTGGAATTCAACGAGAGTGGCTGGACGCGGGAACGGCCACCCGTGGCGCGAGGCGGTCGGGCGACAAGGGGGCACCAAAACAGGTTCTTTGCGATTTTGGCAACGCTTCAACCGGGGCTGCGCAACCGGGGCGGCGGTTATCGGCCAAAAAACAGGGAGGCGGCGAGCACCACGAGGAGGAGGACGGTTTGCAGGGCGAGGCTGGCGAGGGAGGCACGGACGGGGAGGCGGGTGCGGACGCCAGCGGTCGGCAAGGGTGCGGACGGATCGACGAGCCCGGGTGCCGAGTAACCTCACTTACACCCCGTGAAGAGAGCACGATTTTCCTTGGCTTGCCAACTCCCGCCAACTCCCGCTATCTCCCGCAATTACACCTGCCTCGCATCTTCGCCGGGTTGGCATTTTTTTTGCATTGCCCCTGGCAAGCCGGCAGTCAGAGCCGACGGAGTTGTGCGATGGGGATGCCGGTAATTTCGGCGATGTCTTCCGGCAAAAACCCTTTGGCCTTCATTTTGCGGGCATGGGCCAGATTGGCATTGGCTTCCCCCTCGGCGAGGCCCTCGGCTTTGCC
>JAISAX010000606.1 GCA_031266495.1 Opitutaceae bacterium | reverse complement strand
TCCAGGAGACGACGCGCCCCGGCGTCCGCGCGCTCATGGAAGTCGCCGGCGTCCGCTCCGGGCAGGCGCTCATGCCGGTGGACATCTCCTTCCGCCTCGGCCCCCGGATCAACGCCAGCGGCCGCCTCGCCGACGCCTCGCTATCCGTCGAACTCCTGCTCAGCGAGGACGTGGCCTTTTGCGAGGAGACGGCGCGCCAGCTCGACGCCTTCAATCGCGAACGCCAGGACATCGAACGCCGGATCACCGAAGAAGCCGAACAGATGATCGAGACCCTTTTTCTCGATTCGCCGGGCATCGTGCTCTTTGGCGAAAGCTGGCACCCCGGCGTTGTCGGCATCGTGGCCGGCCGGGTGACGCGCAAATACAACCGCCCGTGCGTCGTGCTCGGCAGCGAAGGCGAACTCGCCAAAGGCTCCGGCCGCAGCATCGACAGCGTCAACCTCGTCGATGCGCTCGGCGTCTGCGCCGAACACCTCGCCAGCTGGGGCGGCCACCCGATGGCGGTGGGCGTGGCGCTCGACAAGACCCGCCTGCCGGCATTCCGCGCGCAGTTTGCCGAAGCCATCCTCCGGCAGGTCGGCGGCGCGCTGACCGAACAAAAACTCAACATCTCCGCCTGGCTCACGCCCGAGCAAGTGCGCGAGACGTTCATGGACGAGCTCGAAAAACTGCACCCCTTCGGCCAGGCCAATCCGGAGCCGGTGTTCGGCGTGCGCGGCGTGGTGCTCACGCATCGTCCGGACGTGTTCAAGCTGCTGCACTACCGATTCCACTTCGAGGACGGCCGCGGCCGGCGCCTCTTCGGCGTGGCCTGGAAGCTGGCGCACAACCTGCCGCCGACCGGCGAGCCCATCGACCTCGCTGTGCGCCTGGCGTGGAACCATTTTCACGATCGCAAGCTGCTCCAGCTCGAACTCGTGGACTGGCGCAAGGCCGAGCCGATGTGAGGCGCGGCGGACGGGCGGGAGGGCGGATTTGCCATCCCGCCCTTCCCGCCTCCACGCTGTGCGTCCTCATGAGGCTCTTCATCATCCGTCACGCCGATCCCGATTATCCGAACAACACCATCACCGCCGCCGAGCACGGCAACCGTCTGCGGCATGACCCTCCGCAACCGTAGCACGGGTCATCGGGTCATCACGTATGATTTCCGCGCCTTGACCCGTTGTACGTACAGGGCAGGTTTGTACGTATGAAAACCAAACTCACCCTGTCCATCGACAGCCGCGTGATCGGACGCGCCAAGGCAGTGGCGAGGCGGCGCGGCGTGTCGCTGTCCGGTCTGGTGGAAACCCATTTCGAACGGCTGGCCGCCACGGTCGATTCGGCTTCGCCTTCCACGGCGGCACGCTGGCGTGGCAGCCTGCGCATCCCTCACGAGGCAACCGGCAGTGAGGATCCCCGTCTGGCCATCCTGCTCGACAAGCACGCGCGGCAATGAGGGCGTTGATCGATACCAATCTCTTGCTGGATGTTTTGCTGGATCGCGCGCATCTGGCTGATGACAGTCAGGCTGTCATCGACTGGTGCGAAGCCAATCCCGGTTGCGGTTTTCTGGCGTGGCACACCCTAGCCAATCTTCACTATATCGGCGCCCGTGCGGGAAATGCCGCTGCCGTGCATGATTTTTTGCAGGCCTTGCTTTGCTACATGGAAGTTTGCCCCTGCGGTACCGCCGAGGCACATGTCGCGCTCGCCTTGCCGGTCCGCGACTTCGAAGATGCCCTGCAGGTCGCCGCCAGCCAGGCGGCGGCGGTGGATTATATCGTGACGCGGAACGTGAAAGATTTTCGCCGTTCGCCGGTGCCCGCGCTTTCGCCAGAAGGGTTCCTGAAGCGCGTGTGATGCGCCGGAGGGGGACGGACCGCGTCAGGCCGGAAGAGGGACAGCCGATCGACCAAGGCCGCAGCAGAGGGGACCGCTAAGGGGCGCCAGCCCGAGTTCCGCAGTTATGAGCTGAAGTTACGCAGGCGGGAGCCGGAGCGGCGGCATTCCTGCCGCTGCGACGACGCGAAGCGTCGCCCGTTTGAGCGGCGAAGCGCCTCGCCTCACCGGCAGGAATGCCGCCGCTCCGGCTTCCGCCTGCGTAACTTCAGTTGTGTAATTCAGGGGGTAGTTTTCGGCACTACATTACTGAGGGGCTTTGCTTGCGAACTTCTTACTTCGCAAGCAAAGCCCTAATCGGCACACGCTTCATGCTTATGAAACATATGAAATATGTGAACTGATACTTGCTCAATTCCAGGATGCACCCACGTTGATTCCCCTTGCCTTGAATCCAACCTGCGCTTCCCGGTGCAAGCTCACTCTCCCTCCCTTCCTCCTTTACCAGCATCGCCTTATCCGGCTCTTACGTATCGACCCGAAATCGACGGATTGAGAGCCATTGCGGTTCTTGCCGTGGTTTTTCATCATGCAGGACTGTCCTGCCCGGGAGGTTTTGTCGGCGTGGATGTGTTTTTCGTCCTCTCCGGTTTTCTGATCTCCACCCTGATCCTCCACGATCTGGGAAAGGGACAATTTTCTCTGGGAGGTTTTTGGGAACGCCGGATGCGACGAATCGCGCCATCTCTCGGATTTATGGTGCTGGCAATCCTTGGAACAGGTTTTTTCCTGTTGTTGCCCGGCGACTACAAGATGCTCGGCAGTTCCTCGATCGCCCAAGCGCTCATGGGGGCCAATGTGTTTTTTATGCAACGCCCCGGAGGATATTTTGCCGACACGGAAATCCAGCCCCTGTTGCACACATGGTCACTCGCAGTGGAAGAGCAGTTCTACCTGATATTTCCGCTTGTCCTGATGCTGATTTTCCGGAACCACTTTCTTTCCCGTCCAGGAGCATTGCGGTTCCTTTTGCTCGCCTTGTGGACGGCAAGTCTGCTCCTGACCTTGGCCAAGCTCAATATTTCCTCCGGCGACAATCGGTTTATTTTCTACATGCTGCCCGCCCGGGCATGGGAACTTTTGTGTGGCGCCTTGCTGGCGGTAGCCCCTCGCAAGTGGTCCACTGCGCCCCGCCTGCTCAAGGGAATCGTCGCATGGTTGGGACTCGTCGGTATCTTGTTGCCAATCTGGGCGTTTTCGAAACTCGATCCCTTTCCCGGACCTCTGGCGCTCCCGCCCTGCCTTGGCGCAATGGCTTTTATATGGGCCAACACACGCACTCCGACAGAGGAAGTCGGCACAATCCCCACACTGGCAGGTCGCCTGCTTGCATTACGGCCATTCGTGTTGATCGGTCTGGTTTCCTATTCGCTCTACCTGTGGCACTGGCCCCTTTTCGTCTTTCAGCAATACGGAACGCCTCCGGCGATTTCAGCCTTTGTCAAACTGGGCATGATAGCTCTTTCCGGTTGGCTCGCGGTTCTCTCGTGGCGCTATGTGGAGATTCCTTTTCGCAAGAGGCAAATCGCCGCGAATCGCAAGAGCATGTTCGGCGTGACGGCGGTGCTGGTGTTTGCCATGCTGACAGCAGGCTGGATAATCCGACATAGAGAAAGCATTCGTACAGAAGGCATTCGTATGAAAGGCTTTCGCATGAAAGGCTTTCGTATGGAAGATATTCGGGAAGACATCGGCATGCGAGCTGCACAAGACTGGGTCAAGGCCAGTGAGCTTGCTCGATCTGATCGCAACGGATTGCAAGATGTAGCCACCAATGATATCCGGTGGGGGCAAGTGCCGCGCTTGGGTTTTCCTGAACACGAGAAAGAACAAAAAAACGGCGAGAGTAATCCCGTGCGCCTGCTCCTCTGGGGAGACAGCTATGCCAAGCATTCGGTCAGCGCCCTTGATGCATTCTGCCGAGAGCACGGAATCGTCGGTGACGCTATTGTAGCCGACGGCGCTCCCCCCTTGATTGGAGAACCTCTGGAAGGTTCGTATTTGGGATCAAGATCTACGGAGTGGGCAAACGCTGTTCTGAAATACATCGAGAAAGAAAACATCACGCATGTCCTGCTGGTTGCTCGCTGGAGAGCTTACGAAAAGGAGCGTCTGGGAGATTCCCTCCGGGAAACCGTGCAACATCTTGATGGCATGGGGTGCAAAGTGGCCATTTTACTTGCCATCCCGACTTTGGGAGGGGATGCGCCAAGGATGCTTGCCAGTGAACACCTTGCCGGTCGCGTGATACCCGGTTGGAGGCAGACGATCCCGGGATACCGGGAACAAAACTCGAATATTCTGAAACTCGCTGCCGCTCCGGATCTGCTGCCCGCCCGGTTTCTCGACCCCATCCCACGTATGCAGATGGCAGGCACGGATGATCTCCGGGTGGAAGTTGACGGGATCTCACTTTATTATGACAACGCGCATCTGACGACCCGAGGTGCGAATATTATCCTGTTGCCTCTGTTCAGGGATTCACTTCCCGCTTTCTTGTCCGGCGTATCCGATACTAGTACCCCATAACCTTGATTTTTTCGGATACCTTTCCTCTGTACTCATTCGGGGTAGATGCGAAACTTCGAGCGTTATGAGGTACTAGGCAGACCAGGTAGTTTTTCTCCATTTGCAAAGTGCCATATGCGCGCACGCACGCACAGGGGTGTAATTGAAAGTGGTGGGAAGCCAGAATCGACTCGTAGGGGCGCACTTCACGTGCGCCCCTACGACGGCTCAGGCGAAACACCAAGCTGCCCACCACTTTCAATTACACCTCACGCACAGAAAAAACCGCAGCGCCAACAAGGCGACCGCGGTTCTTATTCAGGAACAGGAGCAGAATGCGGAGCGCGCTGCGTACCCGGTTACTTGATACGCACTTCCTTGCCGGTCTTCGCCGAGAGGTAGATCGCGTCGAGGATCTTCTGGACCGCGAGCGATTCCTCGGGCTTCACGTACGGGTCGGCCTTGCCGAGCAGGCAATCAATGAAGTGCACCATGCGGTTGGTGTTCACCAGGCTGGCCGAGGTGGTCACCAGTTCGGTCACGTATCCGGTCGGCGCCGTGCGGAACATTTGCAGTGGCGGGAACAGGATGCCGGCGTCGGTGCCGAAAAGCTGCGTGCCATTGAAATCCGGGAACGGCTGATGCGCCGCCCACGAGGCTTCCAGCAACACGGTGCGACCGCTGCGCAGCTTGATCAGAGCCACGGAAAGGTCATCCACATCGAAGGGAAGGCCCGGCGTGATCTCGCCCTTGCCCCAACTGCCGCCGCCGAGGCCGCGCGGGCCGAACTTGGCGTAGGTCTGGCCGCTGACAGCCGCCGCGTCGAACTCGCCCATGAGATACAGGCAGCGGTCGAGCGCATGCACACCAATGTCGTAGGTGGCGCCGCCGGCCGCGAATTTTTTTTGCGTGAACCAGGAACCGATGCGCGGGATGCCGGTGCGGCGGGTCCAGGCGGTCTTCGCATGGTAAACGTCGCCGAGCGCGCCCTTTGCGATGAGGCCCTTGGCCGTCTGCACCTCGGGAGTGAAACGGTTGTTCTGGCCAACCATGAGGAGCACCTTCTGCTTTTTCGCCTCATCGACGAGTTTGGCTGCGTCGGCGGCGTTGGTCGCCATCGGCTTGTCGAGCATCACGTGCTTGCCGGCGCGGAGAGCGGCGAGCGAAACGGGCGCGTGCAGGTAGTTGGGCAGCGCGATCGAAAAAATGTCGATGTCGGGACGGGAAAGCAGCACCTTGTAATCGGTAACGACTTCGGGGATACCGAACTTGTCGGCGGCTTCCTTGCCGCGTTCGGGTGAGACTTCGGCAATCGCCACGACGTTGGCCGCCGGGTGTTGCTTGAAGGAATTGATGTGATCGAGGCCGATCGCGCCGGTGCCGATCACGGCGACGTTGAACGAATCCTTGCCTGACAGTTTTGCAGGTTTGGAAGATTTGGTCCTGATAGATTTAGCCATGATGGATGGGTAGAAGTTTGAAATTTGAAATTGGAAATTTGCAGTTGGTAGTTTGCAGTTTGTAGTTGGAAATTCGTGACCGGAGGCTGGTCGTCCGGACCAACTTCCAATTACCAACTACCCCCGGCGCAGCCGGGTCAGGCCTTGCCCCACTTTTTGAGCTGCTCGAACGAGAGTCGGACGGATTCGATCGGGGCGTGGTTGTACTTTTCGACCTCGACCACATACCACTCGACAGAGCCGATACTTTCCGCAGCCGCGAACACGGCCTGGAAATCGACCGGGCCACCGCCGATTTCCTCGTCGTCCTTGATATGGAGCAGCTTGATACGGCGTCCTTGTTCGCGGATGAACTGCGCCGGATCTTTTTTCCCGGTGTGGACCCAGAACACGTCGGCCTGGCAGAGCAGGTTGCGCGGAGAGGCGGCGTCGAGCAGCCAGTCGAAACCGCGACGGCCGGCCAGTTCCACGAGTTCGAAGGCGTGATTGTGGTAATGGAATTCGAGACCGTAGCCGCGAAGTTTTGCACCGATTTCGTCAAGCTCCTCGCCGATCTGGGAGCAGGCGTCGGGGCTGATGAAGAGGCTGCGCGGCGAGGACGGGCAGATGACGTGTTTCGTGCCGAGCAGGTGGGCCTCGGCGGCGACCTTGGTGAGATCGGCGCGGAGAGCGCCGAGGCCGATGTGCTGGCCGGAGACCTTCAGACCCGCGGCGGCGATGGCCTTGGCGGCTCCGTCGGCATCAAGGTTGCCGTAGCCGGCGGTCTCGACGCCGGTGAAACCGATTTCGGCGACCTTGGCCATGGTGGCCGCAAAGTCATCTTTGGTCAGGTCGCGCAGCGACCAGAGCTGGAGAGAAACAGGGATCTTGCTCATTGGTTTTCAGGAATGGATCAGGAACGGAGTGACAAAGCTGTCGATCATACCCGAATCCGCATCCTTTCTGGATGGAGAGGCCAACCAAAAACATGTACTTTTTGACCACCCCTCCGGTTCCCGGGCCTGCGG
>JAISAX010000187.1 GCA_031266495.1 Opitutaceae bacterium | reverse complement strand
CGCTTTTTTCAGTTTTCGCGCATTTCCCGGAGCTTTCAGAGGGGATTTGGCACAAATTTTGCTTAAACATCAAGTTGTTCATTTTCAACGGATTCCATCATCAACGCACAATATACATTCCGTAAAATAATGGCTATAAACGTCTTATTCTATTTTTAACCGGTAATTGATAGCGTTCGATTTGGGCCAAAACTTCCCAAAGTTTTTCGGCCGGGATTTTTGAAACGGTGTGCAGGATTGTGGCGGAAAGTGATGGGCCGGAATGAAATCCCTGTGCGGCGGCAATGGCATCCAAGCGAAATGCGGCAGATGGCTGGATGCGAATATTGTACTGCTCTTTGGATTCCTCGCTCATGCCGATCTCTCCCAGGTGAAACCAAGAAATTCGCCGACTGCTTCCCATGCCCATTTTGTGCCCTTGCCGCGCGCGATGTCCCGGCGCGCCCGCATCGCCCGGTAAAAGAGCCGCCAGCCGTGCTTTTTCAGCATCGCCTCCAGAGCAGCAATGCTGCGCGGGGGTAGCACGTCGCAGCCCACTCGTAATTGAAGGATTGATACATCGCCTCTCGCCAGCACTTCCAGCCGGACCATCAGGCGGCCGGAGTGATCGAACACTTCCCTCCCCTTGGCTTCTGTAACGAGAATGACCGGCTCGCGCAGACGGTACATGAACGATAGTTCGCCCGAAGAGCGGGGAGCGTCCGCTTGTTCGGCGGCCGCTCTCAGGTGGCGTGCGTAATGTTCGGGAGGCGGCATCGTCAGGCTGCGGGTTCGAGGGTCCGTTCCCACATGGGTGGTTCGCCGGGGATCAGCACGTAAATCTCCCCTGTGCGGGGTTCCACCGCCAGCGAGCGGGCGAAATAATAGTCCTCGCTGCCAAAGATGTCGTCGCATCCTCCGGTCTTTTCGTAGCAACCGTACGCGTCGTTTTTGCCCTCGACGCGGTGGAACACGATATAACGCCAGTCATGGCCTGTGTGCGGCGAGTGGACGCTCAGCGAGGCCAGCCGGCGCAGGTTGTCGCGGATTTCGCGGGGGGTGGGGGGAATGGTTGTCGTGTTCATGGCATGACCTCCCGCTGCCCGGCGTGTTCACTGATCATGTCGCCGTCCACGATTTCGGATGCGTCGAGGCGGTTGCACTTGATGTCCACCGACACGATGGGGCGAGGGGTTTCCATGCCGACGACTTCGGCGTACGTGTCCGCCTCGTGAGTTCGGGCAACGTCGATGCCATTCATGATCGCGGTCAGCCCGCCGCCGATATGGTCAAGCTGGTGATTCACGATGCCGACGACGCCGGGGTTGCCGACCATCAGCACGTCAACGGAGGTGCGCCCACCGTCGTAATTGCTGGCGACTACACGGTCCTTTGCCTCCCGATACCACGCAATCACCATCTTTTCATCCGCGCTCAGGCGGCCGGGGCCGGTCTCGATCCACGCTCGCACGTCGCGGGCGCGTTGTGCCTGGTGTTTGTCGTAACGCTCCTGGGCATCCGGGGATCTCCAGTCGATCCAGTCATCCTGGAATAATTTCGTTTTCATTGTCTTTGGTAGGTTTCTGGTAGTGTTTTTCTGATACGTTAAACCTCCCGCGTGCCGGGCCGTGTCCTACCAGAGACACGGTCTCCGGCACGGAGAGGGGAAAGGGGGTCAAGGCAGTGTCTCCAATGCCTTGGCGATGCGTTCGGAATCTGTCTTCAGCTTGGCTTTTCTCTTGGCGTCGCGGCCGCGTATGAGTGTTTCCAACGCGACTTCACGAGCGCGGAATACTCGCTGCGTGGTGTGCCATTCACGTTCCTCCTTTGTCTGGCGGCAGACGGGGACTATCTTCCCGTTCAGGATTCCTAATCTGTGCTCTCGCAGATAGCGGCGAAGCTCGCGGGGAGTCTGCCCCCGTTGAGCAGCCAGCCGTTCTATCTCCAGCCGGTTGAAAAGATGGCGGGCGCTCCGCCGTGCGTTTTCCTCGTGGAGGGGATTGATTGTCTTTTTTGGCATGATCGGAGTCCGGCCCCGCAGCGGGCGGCGCACTCCGATGTTCGCCTGTCCCGTCGCGGCCCGGGTGCGTCAAGGAGTCCTAGGACTGGTAGGCAGTCAAGCCATTTGATGCGTCATAGCAACCAAGCTGATTACCTTTGGTTCCGTTATGGGCAAATCATCACACTCCGAAACACTTGGTGTTCAGTGTCGCAAGACATTGATCACCAAAATCTCCGCACGCGCCAGCGCACTGAACATGAGCAAGAGCAAATTCGCCGCGCTCATCCTTGAAAAATGGGATGCAGAGGGGGCGAAACCGGTCTCGCCCGCTGATTCTGCGATGGTCGCGATCGGGGGTTTTTATCCACCAGCCAAAAAGACACAAGTCATCAACAAAACTGATTCCGACGAAAAAACGCCATGAGTAATAATCAAAACCTCCCTCCGACTCCAGAGCCATCAGACCAAGAGTACTGCCGAGCCATGAGTTTCATGACTGATGAAAATAGTGATATTCATGACTTACGTCGGGAAACAGCCAAATGGGACCCCTCTGATTTTTTCCAAGCAATAGAAAAAACACGGCGGCGGAATTTCGTTAATTTAGCGTTTTCTGCCGCACGGAAAGAAACGCTTGTCGCTTGGTTTGATGATCTGCGTAAAGAAAAAATCAAGTTGATGTTTCACAACGCGTTAGAAGAATCCAATGCGTTGCGTCGTGACCAATTGCAGATGGCAAAGGAGCACGAAAAACGAATCTCTGAACGGGAAGAAAAAATACTCAGAGCGTTGGACCCGTGACGCGTCGGCCGTCTGCCACGATCGAGGAGTCACGCGGCTGGCCTTGGCTTTAGCAGCGAAAAAAACGCCTCCAAATCCTTACGACTGGATATAACGACAACGGGAATCCCTCGTTTCCGGCACGCTCGTACCAGTGTTTTTCTCGCTTGGGTTTTCCCCATTCCGGTGCCCCCGATAATCGCCCTGTGATAATGTGAATTCACCCCTCGCGATTTGTCTGTTCATTGGGTAAATGGCAATACCGCCGTGACCATCCGGAGTGTGACGGTGCCGGCGAGGTCACGCGCCGGCTGGTCACAACACCGTGACGCGCCGGCCGTCTGCCACGATCAAGGAGTCACGCGGCTGGCCTGCACCAACGCCGGTTTTGACGCGGGCGGCCGCCTGGATCCGGCAACGTCATTTCCGGCGCGCCTTGATGCCGGGGCCGGGCCGGGGCGGAGCGGCACAAAAACGCCGCCCGGGGCCGGGGGGCCGGGGTGGGCTGGGGCGGGGGGGCGTCAGTTGATCAACAGGCCGGCCGCTCTGGCCAGCGCGTGCTGGCGGGTGTCGAATGTGCAAAAGCGATCCGCCTTGAGCACGCGGGCGGCGGCCACGTGCAGCAGGTCGAGCGTCCGCACGCCTGTGGCGGGGGTGTGTACCTGCGACAGCTGTTCGGCTTCTTGCCAGAGGGCATAGGCGGGCAGGGGTCGCGGCAACAGCAGGTCCGCGGCTATCGATGCCTTTATCGCTTTCTCGATGGTGTGCACGTCAGAGACCGTTATGCGTTTGCGGGCGATGCAGGCGCGAATGGCGTTGAAAAATTCAAGCCGTTGCCACGGGGTCCAGAAAACGCCCGTGTTCGTTGTGGCCAGTGCTGCCGCTTCCTGATGGTGGGCATCCCGCATGTAAAAGGACATCCACACCGACGTATCAAAATAAACACTCATTCGCGGCCGGGGATGATGCGCCAGAGTTCCTCGTTTTCGAATCGGCCCTGGAACCCTTCCGTGAGTTTGTCATAATCGAGGCGTCCTTTGCGGCTGACATCGGTCCCGGCAACCTTGCCCAGCACGTAGGCGTTGAGGCTTTGTCTGGCGCGGCGGGCCTGCGCTTGCAGGCGCCGTTTTTCCTTGTCGGAGACTTTGAGCGTGATCGTTGCGGTTGGCATGGGGTGAAGTGTGGTAACACCGCCTGGCGAGTCAAGTGACGGCGGATCACAACACCGTGACGCGGCGCCTGTCCGCCGATCCAACTCAGTCACGCGGCCGCCTGGATTTCGCAACGTCATTTCTGGCGCGCCTTGATGCCGGGGCCGGGCCGGATCGGGCCGGATCGGGCCGGGAGAGGGCAGGGGAGAGGTTGACAAGGCGGGCGGGATGGTATCCTCTATGCCTTCACCCGCTCTCTATGCGATAATAAGACGCCCACGGCTATATGCGGTGAAGCGCAAACGGAGAACGGGTTATTTTTTTGGGTACAGCTTGTAGGAGTGGAATACCCAGTTGGGGGATTTCGGGTTTTTCCCCCGTTGCGTGATGATCACGATGTGTCGCTTCCACTCGAATTTTTTCCGGAATTTGCCGACTTTTACCGGTGCGGGGCTGTTGACAATGACTTCCGGAATGATGTCCAGCAATTCGTCAACGGTCGGGCTCCCTTCGTATGTCCCGTGTGTCTCCCGAGCGCGGGCGACAATGTAGGCGAGGCCGTGCCCGTTGTGGCGTTTGGTTTCCGGATCACGGTTTGCGCGTCCATACTGGAACCCGACCCATCCCACCTCTTCCCGGTAGAGTGAGTGCGGCACGTCGGTACGCCCCTTTCCGGCGAGGACGCGGCGGATGTCCGCACGGGCCTTGCGGATGGCGTGTTCGTTGGCCCCCTCGCCGGTCGCGTCGTCGGGGGAGAGGAAATAGGCGGCGGCGCCGGCAAGGGCCAGAAATCCGAGGATGTTCATCTTCTTTTTCTCCGATGCCGGTAGCGGCGGCGTGCGTCAATCAATTGCTGCCAGCGTGCGATGGCGACAGGGAGGCCGGCGGCGATGGCGACGAGGGCGGCAAGGATGGAGAGGGCCGTGGCGACGTGATCCAGCGCGAACGCTCCGGCGGCCGCGATGACGGAGATGCAGGTTTTGGCGGTGTTGCCGGTCATTCTTTTCCCTTCGTGCGGAGCAGGTAGGGGCGGGCGACGTGCAGGATGCCGAGCACGGCGGCGGTGCCGAGTGTCCATTTCAGCCATGTCGGGGTGGCGTTGGTGACGCGGTCCGCCGCCGTGTCCACCCATTGGCCGATGGTGGCGGGGATGCCGGACAGGGATTCGCCGAGGGCGTCGATGGTGGCGTTGTACCAGTCCATGGAGTCGAAGTCTTCGATGTCCTGGGCGACATGGGTCCATGCTTCGTAATTTGCGGCGGCGACGGGGTCGATGTCGTCCGCAAGGGTGCGCAGGCGGTAATACTCTGCGAGATAGGCGTCTTTTTGCGCCTGCGTCCATGTGGTTTTGTCGTCGGACAACCCGAGGTTGTCGCGGGCAACGGAGGCGTAGTGCATTTGTGCCATG
>JAISAX010000182.1 GCA_031266495.1 Opitutaceae bacterium | reverse complement strand
CAGGGTTCAGAGTTCAGGGTTTGGGGTTTTCCCGGATGCGGCTTTGCAGGAACGCCAAATTCTAAACTCTAAACTCTAAACTCTAAACGCCAAACCCTGAACCGCTGATCGTTGGCCGGCGGCCAACGATCAGACCGCGAGCAGTTCCTTTTCTTTCGAGGCGAGGTGCCGGTTGATTTCTTCGATGGATTTGTCGGTCAGGGTCTGGATGTCTTTTTCGAGGCGCTTGCTTTCGTCTTCGGGGAGCCTGGCTTTTTTGACGGTTTCGAGGATGTCGCGGCGGACGTTGCGGATCTGGACGCGGCCTTCCTCGGCGAGGCGGTGGGCGACCTTGACAAACTCCTGGCGGCGCTCGCGGCTCATCTCGGGGAGCGGCACGCGGACGAGGTTGCCGTCAACGTTGGGATTGAAACCGAGATTGGCAATCTGGATACCTTTGGCGATGGCTTGCACGAGGCCTTTGTCCCAGGGCTGGATGACGATCATGCGCGCGTCGGGCGTCATGATGGCGGCGCAGTCCTTGATGCGCATTTGCGAGCCGTAGGCGTCGATCATGACGCTTTCGACCATGGTGGGGTTGGCCTTGCCGGTGTGGATGTTGGCAAATTCGTGCAGCGTGTGCTCCACGGATTTTTTCATGCGGGCCTGGGCTTCGGTGAGGATGGTGGATGACATGGGAAGAGGAGGGTCGGTGGTTGGTGTCAGGGTTATTGGTTGTTGGTTATTGGTATCAGGGTTATGGAGGCCGGACGGAGTCCGGAAAACCGGCGGGGTTCAGTTGCGAACCAGGGTGCCGACTTTCTCGCCGTGGACGGCGCGGCTGATGGCGGTCGGGTCGTTGAGATCGAAGACGAGGATGGGGATGCTGTTGTCGAGACAGAGCGAGAAGGCGGTGGAATCGAGGACGTTGAGCCGTTGTTTGAGGGCGTCGATGTAGGTGAGTTCCTCATACTTGACGGCGTCGGGGTATTTTTTCGGGTCCTTGTCGTAGATGCCGTCCACCTTGGTGGCTTTCATGATGACGTTGGCGCCGATTTCGGAGGCGCGGAGAGCGGCGGTGGTGTCGGTCGAGAAATAGGGGTTGCCGGTGCCGGCAACGAAGATGACGACGCGGCCTTTTTCGAGGTGGCGGACGGCGCGGCGCAGGATGAAAGGCTCGGCCACCTGGTCCATCGGGATGGCGGTCTGCACGCGGGTGTGAACGCCCATTTTTTCGAGGCAGTCCATGATCGCGAGGCCGTTGATGACGGTGGCGAGCATGCCCATGTAATCGCCGGTGGTGCGGTCCACACCGCGTTTGGCCCCCTGGAGGCCACGGAAGATGTTACCGCCGCCGATGACCACGCCGATCTCGACTCCCATATCGTGGATCTCCTTGACTTGCGCGCACATGCGTTCGAGGATGCCGGCGTCGATGGACTCGGATCCTTTTCCGCGGAGAACCTCGCCGCTGAGTTTCAGGACAACACGTTTATATTTGACTGCGGAAGGCACCGCAGGTCGGGCGGGAGGAAGAGGAGAAGCCGGCTTGGATTGCATGAGCGGCAACACAACGGAAACCGCTGCAAACGGTCAAGCGGACGGTAGCGGCGGGAGCGGCGGGAGTGGAGCCGATGGTCGGAGTCGAACCGACGACCAGCGGTTTACGATACCGCTGCTCTACCACTGAGCTACATCGGCCTTGGTGAGGAACTGCGGAACAAACTCGCACGCCACACAAGCGCAAGCTTCATTTTCCCGCTCTGTTTTTTTCTGTTCCGTTTTTTCTGGTCTGTCTCACACCAGCGTTTCCTCTCCGTCCGTGCCACTTTCCACCGATCTTTTCGATTACCGCCTGCCCGCGCAACTCGTCGCGCAAACTCCGGCCGCCCGCCGCGATGCCTCTCGCCTCATGGTCGTGGATCGTGCCACCCGCTCGGTAACACACGCGCATTTCTCCGACCTGGTGCAATGGCTGCGCGCAGGCGATATCCTCTTCCGTAACAACGCCGCCGTCCTGCCCGCCCGCCTCCACGCCCGGCGTCCGACCGGCGGAGTCGTCGAGTGCCTGTTGCTGCGCCCCGAACCGGCGCGCGGTGACAATGTCTGGTGGTGCCTCGTCCGTCCGGGCAAAAAATTGCCCGTCGGCGGCACTTTTGCCCATGGCGCCGATTTTTCGGCTGTCGTTCTGGAAAAGGATGCGGAGGGCGCTGCACTGGTCCGGTTCGATGTGCCGGCGGCATCGGGCGAGGGGGCAGCCGGCCCCGGACGCTCCGGCGGCGGGTCCATTGTCGAGGTCGCCAACCGGCTCGGCGATGTGCCGCTGCCTCCCTACATCGAACGCGCCCGCGCGGAGACGACGGCGACGGCGGCTGAGGCGGAGACGACGGCGGAGGCGACGGACCGTGCGTTTTCCGTCGATGCCGCCGGGAGGCGGGCGCTGGACCTGGAGCGTTACCAGACCGTTTATGCCGACCGGGCAAGGCAGGTCGCCGTGGCCGCGCCGACCGCCGGGCTGCATTTTACGCCGGAACTGCTCGCCGGGGTGGCGGCACTCGGCGTCACCACGGCGGATGTCACGCTGCACGTCGGCCTGGGGACCTTCAAACCCGTTGCCACCGGCACGATCGAGGCGCATCCCATCCACCGCGAGATTTACGAGATGCCGCCGGCCACGCAGCAGGCGTTGCTCGCTCCACGCGCAACGCGCAACGGCGGACGACGTATTGCCACAGGCACGACAACCGTGCGCGCCATCGAGGATTTCCTGGCCCGGCAACCGGCCATGGCTATGGCCGGTGTCGGCGCCGGACGCCGGACGCATATCGCCGAAGCGTCGATCTACATTTATCCGCCGCGTGTGTTTCGCGGCGTGGATGCGCTCATCACCAACTTCCACCAACCGCGTTCGACGCTGATGTGCCTGGTGGCGGCATTTCTCGTGCCGGGTTCGACGGACGGCATCGCCTGGTTGCGTGAACTCTATGCGGAAGCCATTGCCCGCGAGTATCGTTTTTTCAGTTACGGCGACGCGATGCTGATCCTGTAGCGAGACAGAGGGCGGGGGGGGAGGGAGGAGAAGATTGGAAGTGGGGAAAAATGCCGGATTGGCGCGTGGTTTCGCCGAAATCTGGAAAATCCGCAAAATCCACGAAAAACGGCAAAAAATCGGGAGGAGCAGACAGATCTTGACCCAAGAGAGAGTCAAGGAAGACGGGAGGGAGAAGGAGGATGCGTGGGTGAAGGAGAGGAGAGCGCATGGCGAGGAGATCGGCCGGAGCGAGGTTGGAGCGAGAGCGGTTTTTGCGGGCGAAGTTGAAGAAGTGCTGGTAGGTGGTGGAGGAGGCGATGAAGGAGGCTGTGTCGTGGAAGTGTTCGAGGTCGAAGAATTCGGGTTCGATGGTGGAGTGGCTGGATTCGACGTCGGCGTTGGCGTTGGGGCGAGCGGGAGGGTTGAGGCGATGGAGTGCCCCCATGGCAGTGATGGAGCGGTGAAAGCCGTCAGGGCGGTAGTGGACGGTGTCGCCGTCGAACTCGGTGCCCAGGTCGGTACGGACTTCGACCTGGGCCAGAGGGACGCCATGGTC
>JAISAX010000168.1 GCA_031266495.1 Opitutaceae bacterium | reverse complement strand
GGCCCATGCCCGCAAAATGAAGGCCAAAGGGTTTTCGCAGGAAGACATCGCCGAAATCACCGGCATCCCCATCGCACAACTCCGTCGGCTCTGACTGCCGGCTCTGGCTGCCGGCTTGCTACTTCCCGCAATTACACCCGGTGTAAACGGAGCGTTTGGCGCGGGTTTTTTCTGCCAAACGCCCGCCCTGGACTGCGGCAGTCCTCTGCCGCTTTCCCATGGCTTCGACGTTCCCGAATGCGCCAAAAACAAAAGCGGCACACCCGTGCCGCTCTCCAGGGCGGCTGACGCCGCCCGCTCTGACGCGACCGCCCGCAATCAGACGCGCTTGCTGCAAAAACGTCGCAACGTCGCCGCAATGGCCAGTAACGTCAGCCCGGCCAGCGCCGCATACGCGGCTGGCTCGGGCACGGCAGTGGCTGAAAATGTCGTGAATCGCGTCCAGACGCCGCCGGTGGCGTCCTCCGCGACCGTCTTCACGAGCAATGTGGTGGCGTTGTCTCCGGTGAGGGTGGCCCAGCCGCCTTCGCTGTCGCGCACTCGCACGGTGGTGCCGCTCAGGAGCGCGGCCACGTCTTCGTGGTCAATGGCGTGGTCGGCGTTTTCGAATTCCAGGAAATTGCCGGTGTCCAGGTACAGGGTGCCAATGTCGAGGTTGTCGAGGGCGGCGGTGGTGAAGCGCAGGGTGTTGCCGGTGGCGCCGTCCGCTCCCACGTACACGGTGGTGGCGGTGAGCGTGCCTTCGATGTGGAGGGTGTTGTTGTCGGCTCCGGCGGTCTGGCCGATGTACACGGCTTTGTCGGTGGCGGTGATGTCGGCGGTGTCGCCGGCGGTGAGGGTCACGGTGTTGTTGGCGTTGGTCGCGCCGATGATCCAGTCGGTCCGCGAGACGAAGCTGAGGCCGTCCGTCGCCAGCGTGGTGCCGGTGCCGGTGCCGTTGTCGGCGTCCAGCGTCGTGAAGGCGCGGATGTCGCCCGCGTAAGCGTTGCCGGCGTAGGTCTGGCGACCAGGCGCCCCGATGATGAAGCGGTCGCCGTCCAGACTCACCGAATTGCCAAACCAGTCGCCCCCCGCCCCGTCGGTGGCGAGCAGCTTGATGTCTTCGTTAACCATGCCGGTCTTCTCGTTCAGCTTCTTGTAGTAGTAGACTGATCCACTGTTGTTCCCCTTGTCGTCGGCTTCCGGCGCGCCGACCAGTGCGTTGTCTGCGGACAGGCTCAGCGAAGTGCCAAAGTGGTCATTCGTCGCGCTGTCGGAGGCGAGCAGTTTGACCGTCTCGTACGTGGCGTTCCGCCCTTCGGGGAGTTCGAGCCTCGTAGTGTTGCGGTCCACATCGTTCAGTTCTTTGTAGTAGTAGGCTGATCCGCTGTTGGTTTTCCCGTTATCGTCGCTAAAAACTGCGCCGACCAGTGCGCTGTCTGCGGACAGGCTCACCGATTCGCCAAAGTGGTCATTCGCTGCGCCGTCGGAGGCGAGCAGTTTGACCGTCTCGTACGTGGCGTTCCGCTCTTCGGGGAATTCGTGTTCCGTAGTGTTGCTGTCCACATTGTTCAGATCCTTGTAGTAGTAGGCCGATCCACTGTTGCCTCCATTGTTGCCGGCTGCCGGCGCGCCGACCAGCGCGTTATCTCCGGACAGACTCACCGAGTTGCCGAACGTAGCCGCATCATACTGGCCGTCCGCCGCGCCGTCGGAGGCGAACAGGTGGACGTCTTCGTAAACCGTGCCGTTCTTTCCGGCCAGTTCCTTGTAGTAGTAGGCCGCTCCAGCACCGTAGTCAGTGAAGCCATTATACGAACCGACCAGCGCATTGTTTCCGGACAGGCTCACCGATAGGCCAAAGTAGTTTCCATATGTATAGCCGCTGGAGGTGATCAGCTTCACGGTCTCGGTCGTGGTGTTCCCGCTCACCTGGTCCAGCCCATGGTAGTAGTAGGCCGCTCCACTGTAGGTGTCGTCCTGGTCCGCGCAGATCAATGCATTGTTTCCGGACAGGCTCACCGATCTGCCAAACCAGTCGTACTCCACGCCATCGGAGACGAGCAGTTTGACCGTCTCGTTGACCGTGCCGCTCTTTCCGTCCAGCCCCTTGTAGTAGTAGGCCGCGCCACTTTCGGTCCCCTTGCTGTTGTGCAGATACGCGCCGACCAACGCGCTGCCTCCATCTGCGAACAGGCTCACCGAAAAGCCAAAGCCGTCGCCCGCCGCGCCGTCGGAGGCCGTGAGGGTGCTGGCCCGGGCTACCGGCGTGGGGAGGTTGGCTAGCGTGGCGGCGGCGGCGAGCGCAAACACGAGCGCAAAGGCGGGCGGCGTCCGCCGGAACAGTGACGCTTGGCCGGGGGCCGGGTCTGGTGATGGTTTTGGTGATGTCTTCATTGGTCTGATGGAAATGGGAGGCGGGAGGAGGATTCGAGATTTTGAATTTCAGATTTCAGATTTCAGATTTGAAATGCCGGAATGCGAGGAACGGAGGGGGGGCGGGAGGGCGGGAGGGCGGGAGGGTCAGGGTTTTTTGGTGTGGGCGGTGGCGGTGACGTCCACTTCGAGCGGCACGGGGATCGTGATTTCGGCTTCGCCGGGGCCGGAGGCGGGGGCGGAGGCGGCGTTGCCTTCGTCGTCAGTGCTGGCGTCGGGGGCGGGGGCGGGCTGTTGATCGTCAGGAGTTTTGCGTTTGCCGTGGCGGGCGGCGGCCCGGGCGTAATAATCGATGCGGGCGTTGAGCGCGGCTATAAACGTGTCGATCGCCGTGGCGGCGGGGGCATCGGGCGCGGTTAACGAGAGGGCGTTGGTTTTTTCAAAAATGGCGCGCAGGTTTTGTTCAATGACGGGACGCAGGTCGCGCATCGCTCCGGTGGCGGGCCGGGCGGCGGTCTCGGCGTAACGGGCGGCGAGGTCGGTCACGAATCGGTTGTTGGCGTTGGCAAGGGCGTCCACCCAGCCGTTGAGGCCAAGGGTGTCCACCTGGGGGGCGGCGACGGCGGGGGCTTGCAGGTCTTCGACGAGGTTGGTGATGGCGGCGGTCTCCTCGTTGTAGGTGCCGGTGGCGATGTCGCGTTTGTACTTGTCGAGGGTGACGAGGAGTTGCGCGGCCACGGGGCGTTTGTTCGCTTCGTAGTGGCGCTGGGCGTAGAGGGTGGCGAGGTCGCGCAGGGCGCCGTAAAGCTGGTCGCGCAGGGCGTCTTCTTCGGCGAGGATGGGGGTGAGGGCGCTCTTGCGGGCGGGTTGCAGGGCGGCGTCGGCTTCGGTCCGCAGGCGGTTGAATTCGCCATAGAGCGCGGCCCCGAGTCCGGTTTTTACAGGGTCGCTGTTCTTGAGGAGACTGTGCAGGTCGGTCTGGAACTGAAACAATTCCTCGTTGCGCAGGCGTCCGAGTTCAAAGGTGTGCAATTTCATGGTGTTGGCGAGATTATGGATGGTGTTTTCGGGTTTCGGGCGGGTTTCCGGGGAGGCACGGTGGTCCGGTCTGGCCGTCAGGCAGGGTTTCGGGGCGCCCCGGAAGCCTGAATCGGACGTGGAACGAGGTTTCGGGGTGCCCCGGAGGCCTGAATCAGGCTCGGGACAGGGTTTCGGGGCGCCCCGAACGTCCGAACCAGGCGCGGGGCGAGGTTTCGGGGCGCCCCGAAACCCTGAACCGGACGCCGGGCGAGCTTCCGGGGCGCTCCGGAGGCCTGAACGGGAGGCGGCGCAGGGTTGCGGACGCGTTCGGCATGGTGCGCGCCGCGGCGCGTAACTGGCGAATGGGACTGGACGGGTTGAATCATGGTCAGGTTGAGGGCGTCGCGGGGACGCCATCCCGGCCACTTTTGCGGGGGGGAGGCTTGCGGGGTATCCCGGAAGCGTCCCGCGGGCTGCGGTGGCGCGAGGTACCCATCCCCATCCGGTCCGGCAACCGTGCACACGGGCAAACCGCCATGCCGCGAAAATGTGCAACCATAGATCTGGCCGGCAGGGCGTTGCCGGGGCATGGAGCGCTGTCCGGTCCGACAAGGGGCGGGCGGGGCGCGGGGCGCGGGAGGGGGGGGGGGCGGGGGGGACCGGATACACCCGGTGAGGGGCGCGCGCGAAATGCAGG
>JAISAX010000108.1 GCA_031266495.1 Opitutaceae bacterium | reverse complement strand
AATTGTTCGATCATTTGCGAGGAGGATTTCCTCCGGGATTCAGACTGAAATCAGACTGGTTCATGTATTAGAAATTACTCCTCAAACAGACGGAAAACGGCCCTAACTAAGTGCCATTCTGGTCAGGCCTGTTGTTTTGCCCAGCGTCGCATCCGGCGACAAACGAGCATGGCGAGAGCGGCGATACCTCCGGCCAGGAGGGCGGTGGTCGCCGGCTCGGGAACGGCGGTGCCTGTTACCATAATGTCGTCGATGCGCAACGTATGGTTCGAGGCACTGGCAGCACCGTTGACGGTAACGATGTCCGTCACATACACATAAATACTGAAGGTGATGCTTGAGGAAACACCGGAGAAGGAACTGAGGTCGAAGGTGGCCGAATCGTCCAGCACAACGCCATTGTAGCCATCGACGTCGCCGGGAAGTGCCGTATGTGTCTTGATCGTTGGCAGGAGGGTTTCCGGGGCCGTGCCGATTTTCACGCCCACCGCGTAGTTTATCGTGTATCCATCAAAAACGGTGCCGGAGATGTTTTGGTGCCCGAGCGTGAAGGTGAGTTCTCCAAGATCAATCGCCTCCGCAGGGTCGAGCGTGAATGAGGCGACACCGGCAGTCGCCTGTGTGCTCCCGACATTGGATCGTCTGAAGTAGTAGTTGACTTTCCCTGACTGGGCACCGTATCCGGCGGTGGATACAATACCGTCCGGCCGGGCGGTCAGCAACTCGTCTGACCACCCGGAGGGCAGGACGCTGGATGCAGTGTTAAAATCATATTTGACCAGCGTGACCTGGGCCGGGAGCGAGGCGCAGGCGGCGACAGGAACGAGGAGGTGGAGGAGGAGGTTTTTCAGGTTCACGATAATTCGGTGGGTTTGGCGGGTTTGGCAGGCTTGGTGGATTTGGTGGATTTTCATGGATGGAAGACCGGGAGGTTTCCGGCGTGCGAGGGCGGGTGCTACCTTGCGATGCGGCGCAAGGTGAGGGACAGGTCGCCCCCCTTCGTCCCGGGCGTCACGGTCACGGTGCGCACCTTCAGGACAACACCGAGACCGGTCGGGGATGAGGGAGAGAGGCGGACTGATCCACCGAAGTCGATCAGCGCATCATGCGTCACGTTTTCCCCGTCGCGACGCAAGCGGAGCGAGGCGGTTGTGACCGGCGCCCTTCCGTCCCACGCGGAGCCGTCGGCGAGTGTCCATTTTTCACCCGCACGGCTGACCAGCGGCAGGTGGAGGGCGGGGAGTTTGGCGCGCAGCACGAGCGCATCCTCGCCGAGTTCAAAGTGCAAGGGTGGCAGGTCGGGGCGTCCGCGCAGGGTGAGTTGCGAGGCGGTGTCGGGGGGGGCGCTCTCCCCCCAATCGAGGCGCAGGCCGGGGACGGTTTTGGCGAGTTCCGAGCCGGTGGCTTTCCAGCCGAACGCGGGTTTCGGCGCAGCGTTGGACGAGGCGAACACGGTTCCGAAGCCGGGCAACCACATCACCCCCACGCCGACGGTTTGTTTGCCGTTGGCTACGCCCGTGCGGAAGGTCGCGTAATAGCCAGGGCGGCGGACGCAGGTGAGTTCCTGGTTGTCCTTCGGGTCGATGGATACGTCGGTGTAACGGGTTTCTTTCCAGGGGCGGGTTTGCGTGGCGGCCCCGGTTTGCGAACCGGCGGGCAGCGGCCAGCAGGCACCGTCGCCGTCCCACCCGAACGCGCCTCCGTTGGCACCGCGGATTTGCGGGAACGCGTGCGTCCACGAGAGGCAGGCGGGCCAGGCGTCGAACCAGGCTTTTTCCCGTTTCGCCGCCTCTTCCTTCGAGGGGAATCCGATGGCGAAGGCGCGCGCCTCGGGGAGGCGCGTGGCAACGTGATTGAACCAGCCTGTGTAGCGTGGATAGGGGTGGCCGCTTGATTGCGGGTTGCGGGAACTGTTTTTCAGATTGAGCGAGCCGGCGGGTGTGGTGCGCGCATGGCCGGTGGTGTCCATGACGGTTGTTTTCAAATCCATTTCGAAGACGACGATCTGTTGCGAGGCGAGGCAGGCGCGGCGCAGGGATTCGAGCCAGCGCGGGTCGCCGGATTCGATGGCGAGGCGGTCAACGTAGAGGTCGGTGACGCCCGAGTAGGCGAAGTCCTCGCGTCCGCCGTGTTCGCGATACCAGCCGGCGTCCGCCTGGGCGTTGGCGAGCCACCAGTCGGTGAGTTCGTCGTAGAGGGTTTTCCAGCGGGGTTCTCCGGTGAATGCGTGCAGGTGCCAGGCGCCCGCGATGATGCCCAGGAATTGGTTGGCATGGCTGGCGCCTTGCGTGCGCGCTTTTGCGGAGCCTGCCCCCCACCGCACGGCTTGTCCCATCGCGTCGAGCCAGCGCGGGGCGAGGCCGGCGAAAAGCGGCTCGTCCTTGAGTGTCTGATACGTCTCGGCCATGGACATGAGGACAAAGGCGGTGGAGGGGAGTTCGTTGGCGCCGAATCCGGCATATTCGGGGAAACCGCCTTCGGGGGTTTGGAGGGAGAGCCAGTATTCCAGGGCGGCAACGAGTCGTTTGCCGAGGGCGGTGTCGTGATGGTAGGGGTTCCAGGGTTGGTTGATGGAATAAAAATGTGCCAGCAGCGTGACGCATTCCATGAGGCGCGCATTGCCGGGGCGGTCCCAGGCCGTGTGTTTGTCGGGTCTTGAGCGGTAGAGGTGGGATTGTTGGGCACCGGCAAGGGGGTGCTCCCAGCGGATGGAATTTGCGAGTGTCGGGAGGAGGCGCAGGGCGGCGGTGAATTCGTTGCTTAACCCGAGTGTTTCGCGGCGCATGGCGTGGCGCAGGGCGGCGCGTGCTTTTTCATCCCCCGGCCCCGTCCACCAGGAGGCGAATTGTCCGTATTTGTCCTTCACAATCCATTCTTCGGGAGCGGGGCGTTGTTCGGGCCAGCGGTCGGTGCGTCTGGCCTCGTCTTCCGTCTGCGAGGCAGCGGTTGCATGGAGCGAAACAAGCACGGCCGGAATGGCGAGGAGGAGGAGCTTATGATGCATGAAAGAGTAGTCGCGAGTGGTGGGTGGTGGGTGGCGGGTGGCGGACGCCCCAAAGACGTTCTCCCCCCCCCCCACCCCACCCCGCCCCACCACCCCCCCCCCCCCCCAACAGCAGTGAGGGGGGGG
>JAISAX010000099.1 GCA_031266495.1 Opitutaceae bacterium | reverse complement strand
CCATCCTCCTCGAACCCATCATGGGCGTCGAGCTGACCACCCCCGAAGAATACCAGGGCGACCTCATGGGCGACATCAACCGCCGCCGCGGCACCATCCAGGGCATCGAGAACAAGAACGGCGCCGCCATCGTCAGCGCCCACGTCCCCCTCGAACTCCTCTTCGGCTACGTGACCGACATCCGCTCCCTCTCGAAAGGCCGCGCCAGCGCCTCCATCACGCCCTCGCACTTCGAGCAAGTGCCGACCAACCTCCTCGCCAAGATCGTCGAAACCTCCAGCCGGGCGCCCGCCCGCAGCTAACCGCAGCCACCCTTCTCCACCGCTCTTTTCCCACCGTTCTTTTACAGCCATGAAAGGCCAACGCATTCGCATCAAACTCCAGGGTTTTGACTATCGTGTCATCGACCAGTCCGCCGCGGATATCGTCGAAACCGCCAAACGCTCCGGAGCCAGGGTCGCCGGCCCGATTCCGCTCCCGGCGCGTATCGAAAAACTCTCTGTCAACCGCTCCCCGCACGTGGACAAAAAATCCATGGAGCAGTTCGAGTCGCGCACGCACAAGCGCCTCATCGACATCATCGAACCCACCGCCCAGACCGTGGACGAGCTTAAAAAACTCAACCTCCCCTCGGGCGTGGACATCACCATCAACGTCTGACCGAACCCGGACCATCCACACCCTCCACCGGTCCGGCTCCCACTCACTCGCACACTCACACTCTCCACCCGGAAAATCGTTCTCCCACAGTTTAGCGGCACCTCCGCCGGGCACACCGGCGGAATCGCTAATGTAGGCAACACAAACGGATAACCATCCACCTACCGCTTAGCCCATATGATCTCAACGCTCCCAGGCAAAAAGATCGGAATGACGCAGGTCTATGACGCGCAAAACGTGCTCGTCCCCGTCACCGTGATCGAAGCCGGGCCATGCCCGGTCGTCCAGGTCAAGACCACCGAAACCGACGGCTACAACGCCGTCCAGCTCGGTTTCTCGGCCAAAAAAGCCAAAAACACGTCCAAGGCTGAAAAAGCCCACGCCGCCAAGGCCGGGCTTGAAAACGCACCCCGCGTCCTCCGCGAAGTCCGCCTCGACGCCCCTCCCCCCCCCCCCCTCAAGCCCGGCGCGATCATCACCGTTGCCGACGCCTTCAAGGAAGGCCAGACCATCGACGTCATCGGCGTCACCAAAGGCAAAGGCTTCCAGGGCGTCCAGTTCCGGTTCAAGACCGCCGGCGGACCCGCCTCGCACGGCTCGATGTTCCACCGCCGCATCGGCTCCGTGGGCATGCGCCAGACGCCCGGCCGCGTCTGGAAAAACCAGAAAATGCCCGGCCACACAGGAAACGTCCGCCGCACCGTCCAGAACCTCACCATTGTGAAAATCCTGGCCGACCGGAACCTCCTCCTTGTCAAAGGCGCCATCCCCGGTGCCAACGGTGACGACGTCCTTGTCCGCACCGCGATCAAGGGTCAACCCCGCCAGGCCTGAACCTGAACCAAAGGAGAACAATCGACATGAAGCTCAAAGTATTCAGCTCCGACGGAACGACCTCCCGCGAACAGGAATTCGAAGGTCTCCCCGTTTTTGACGACGACAAGGGCGTCCAGGCCCTCAAGGAAACCATCGTCGCCATCCGCGCCAACCAACGCCAGGGCACCCGCTCTGCAAAAACCCGCGGCGAAGTCCGCGGCGGCGGCAAGAAACCGTGGCGCCAGAAAGGCACCGGACGCGCCCGCGCCGGCTCTACCCGTTCGCCCATCTGGGTCGGCGGCGGCGTCGTCTTCGGCCCGCGCCCCCGCGACTTCTCCAAGAAAGTCAACGCCAAGGTCAAGGCCCTCGCCTTCCGCCGCGCGCTCTACGACCGCCTCTCCGCCGGCGACATCCTCGCCATCGATGCCTGGGAAGTGGCCCAGCCGAAGACCAAAGTCATCAACGAAGTCATCACGCGCATCGCCCCCGAAGGCAACACGCTGATCGTTGACGCCACCTTCAGCGCCGGGGCCGCCCGCGCCGCCCGCAACATCGGGCGCGTTTCCCTCCAGGAAGCCGCCAACCTCAACGTCCTCGACCTCGCGCAGTACCGGCAAATCATTGTCAGCGCCAGCGCGCTCGAAAAAATCATCGCCCGCGTCAACACCGGAGGAAAGTCCAACTGATGAAAGCCGACCAAGTCCTCAAACTCGTCCGCCTCACGGAGAAGTCCAACCTCCTCTCCGCCGAACTCGGCCAATACACCTTCGAAGTCGATCGCCGCGCCGGCAAGCACGCCATCGCCGCCGCCGTCGAGCAAGCCTTCAAGGTCACCGTCAAGCGCGTCAACACGCAGAACAACCCCGGCAAGGCCCGGCGCTCGCGCACTGGCCGTCCGGGCCGCACCTCCGACTACAAGAAGGCGGTCGTGACCCTCAAGGCCGGCGACAAGATCGAACTCGTCTGACCGATCACAGCCGCCGCCGCCACCACCCACTACCGACGCCACAACCCGGAGACCTCCAATCATGGCAATCAAAGCTTATCGTCCGCTCACGCCTTCCCTGCGATTCACCCAGTTGAACCAGGCCGTGGGCCTCACCAAAAAGCGCCCCGAGCGCGATCTCACCCTGCCCAAGCCGAAGACCGGCGGCCGCAACGTTTACGGCCGCATTACTTCGCGTCGTCGCGGCGGCGGTCACAAGCGCCTCTACCGCATCATCGACTTCAAGCGCGACCTCCTCGACGTCCGCGCCGAGGTCATCGCCCTCGAATACGATCCCAACCGCACCGCGCACCTCGCCCTCCTCAAGTACGAGAACGGCGACAAGCGTTACATCATCGCCCCCGAAGGGCTGAAAGTCGGTTCGAAGATCATCGCCTCCGACAAGGCCTCGCTCAACGACTACATCACGGGCAACAACTACCCCCTGTCGATCATCCCGCCCTCCACGAAGCTCCACTGCGTCGAACTCGTCCCCGGCAAGGGAGCCCAACTCGGCCGCACCGCCGGCACCTCCATCGAGCTCGTCAACGTCGAGAACGGTTTTGCCCAGCTCAAGATGCCTTCCGGCGAAATCCGTCTCGTCAACCCGAAGTGCCGCGCCACCATCGGCGAAGTCGGCAACGGCGAGCACATGAACCGCAAGCTCGGCAAGGCCGGCCGCAACCGCTGGCTCGGCAAACGCCCCCGCTCGCGCGGCGTGGCGATGAACCCCGTTGACCACCCCAACGGTGGCGGCCAGGGCAAGTCCAAGGGCGGTGGCGGACGCCAGCATCTCGTTTCCCCGTGGGGCCAGCTCGCCAAGGGCTTCCCGACCCGCCGCCGTTCGAAACCCTCGAACAGCCTCATCCTCGTGCGCCACAACGGCCGCAAGCCCCGCAACAAGAAGTAACCTAACGACACCGCACTATGGCTCGTTCCATCAAAAAAGGCTTCTTCGTCGACTATCACCTTCTCGAAAAAATCGAGAAGGCGACCAAGAGCGGCGCCAAGAAACCCATCCAGACCTGGTCCCGCCGGTCCACCATCACGCCCGACTTCATCGGCCACACGCTCAACGTGCACAACGGCAAGGCATTCGTCGCCGTTTACGTCACCGAGAACATGGTCGGCCACAAGCTCGGCGAATTCGCCCCCACCCGCGTCTTCAAGTCGCACGGTGGCATGACCCGCAAGGAAATCTGATCTCGTCCGGCCCCCCCCCCCCCCCCGCTGCCGCCGCCCTCCGCATTCATGAAACGCCTCCGCGACCTCGTCCATTCCGGCCTTGCCACAGCCATCGCCGCCACCGCTCTCGCGGTTGCGCCCGACGCGGTTGCGGCTCCGGCATCGGGCCGGATCATCCCGGTGGAGCGCTCGATTCGCGGGACGACAGTCCTCAAGATTCACGCAGCCCGGGCAGCCGACATCGTCGTCCTCGGCGCCGGATTCGAAGCCGGCCTTCGCCAAGGCATGGTTTGCCGCGTCACCCGCGCCAGCGCCCCCGTTGCGGAGATCCTCCTTGTGGACCTCCGTCGCCGCGCCGCCGCCGCCCTCATCCTCACTCTCGAAAACGGCCAGTCCATCCGCACGGGTGACACCGTTTCCGTCAAAACCATCAGCTAGAAAACCACCCGCCAGCCATCCGCCAACAACACAAAAGGGCAGGGGAGCCCGCGCCGCGCACCGCGCGGAACCCGCTTCCGCTGTCGCCTCCCGCCCTCCACCCGGAGGAATCCACCCGCATCACAATGGAAATCCAGGCCATCACCCGCTACGCCCGCATGTCACCCAAAAAAGTGCGTGAAGTAGCCAACACCATCACCGGACGCCCGGCGCTCGACGCCGTTGACCTCCTCACGATCATCCCGCGCAAATCCGCGCGCCTCATCAACAAGACACTGAAGAGCGCCATCGCCAACGCCGAGAACAACAACAACCTCCCCGCCGACGGCCTCAAGGTGAAGTTCGCGATCGTCGAGCAAGGCCCCGTCCTCAAGCGCTTCAAGGCGGGCGCCCGGGGCACCGCAAAACCCCGCCGCAAGAAAATGTCCCACATCCGCATCGTGCTCAGCGACGACAGCGGCAAAAACTGATCTTCAACGAACCAACACCACCATGGGTCAAAAAACCAATCCCGTTGGCTTCCGCCTCGCCGTCCGCCACAACTGGCAATCCCGCTGGTTCGCGAACAAAAAAGACTTCGCCAAGCTCCTCCACGAAGACCAGCTCATCCGTGGCAAGCTCATGGAGAAGCTCAAACAGGCCTCCGTGCCCCGCATCTTTATCGAACGCGCCTCCAACCGCGTCCGCGTCAAGATCTACACCGCCCGCCCCGGCATCGTCATTGGCCGCAAAGGCCAGGAAATCGACAAAATCAAGGACGAAATCGCCAGGCTCACCGGACGCGAAATCCTCCTCGACATCCAGGAAGTCAAAAAACCCGAAATCGAGGCCCAGCTTGTCGCCGAAAACGTTGCCCTCCAGCTCGAACGCCGCATCGCCTTCCGCCGCGCCATGAAAAAAGCCGTCGAAATCGCCATGACGCTCGGCGCCGAAGGCATCCGCATCCAGTGCTCCGGACGCCTCGGCGGCTCCGACATCGCCCGCCGCGAATGGCAACGCAAAGGCCGCGTCCCCCTGCACACCCTCCGCGAGAACATCGACTACGGCTTCTCCGAAGCCCGGACCGTTTACGGCAAGATCGGCGTCAAATGCTGGATCTGTAAAAAAGACGAAACCAACGCCGCCTGAGCCAGGGGGGGGGGGGGGGGGGGGGGGGGGGGGGGGGGGGGGGGGGAGGCGGGGGGG
>JAISAX010000594.1 GCA_031266495.1 Opitutaceae bacterium | reverse complement strand
ACACACATGCCAAACACCTGAATATAGTTGCAGAATTTTACCTTTTATGGACGAGACACACCTATTCTATCTCACGCCGGCGGCCTCCGTGCTCGCGCTCGCCGTCGCGTGGTATTTTTACAAAAACATGAAGACCGCCCCCGAAGGCACTTCGCTGATGGCGGAGATCGCCTCGCACGTGCGCGCCGGGGCGATGGCGTACCTGAGGCAGCAATACAAGATCGTCGGCCTCTTCTTCATCGCGCTCACGCTGGTGTTTGCCTGGCTCGCCTACGGGCTCGGCCTGCAAAACCGGTGGGTGCCCTTCGCCTTCATCACGGGCGGCTTTTTCTCGGGCCTCGCCGGCTTTTTCGGGATGAAGACGGCGACCTACGCCTCCTCGCGCGTGGCGCACGCGGCCAGCAAATCGCTCAACGCGGGCCTGCGGCTCGCATTCCGCTCCGGCGCCGTCATGGGCCTGGTGGTCGTCGGCCTGGCGCTGCTCGACATCTCGGTATGGTTCCTCGTGCTCAACCACTTCATCGAAGAGGCCGACCTCGGCCACAAGCTCGTCATCATCACGACGACGATGCTGACCTTTGGCATGGGCGCCTCGCTCCAGGCCCTCTTCGCCCGCGTCGGCGGCGGCATCTTCACCAAGGCGGCTGACGTCGGCGCCGACCTCGTCGGCAAAGTCGAGGCCGGCATCCCGGAGGACGACCCGCGCAACCCGGCGACAATCGCGGACAACGTCGGCGACAACGTCGGCGACGTGGCCGGCATGGGCGCCGACCTTTACGAATCGTACGTCGGCTCGGTGCTCGCCACCGCGGCCCTCGGCGCCGCCGCCTTTGCCAACACGCCCGCCGCCGTCGCCGACGGCACCGCCTGGAAGGCCGTCATCGCGCCGATGATCATCGCCGCCGTCGGCACCCTCCTCTCGATCATCGGCATGTTCGTCGTGCGGGTGAAGGAAGGCGCCACGCAGCGCGACCTGCTCAACGCCCTCGGACGCGGCGTCAATTTCAGCTCCCTGCTGATCTTCATCCTCTCGTACTTCATCCTGCGCTGGCTGGAGATTCCCAACTACACCGGCATCTGGGGCGCCATCGTCACCGGCCTCATCACCGGCATCGTGATCGGCAAGGCCACCGAGTATTACACCTCGCAGGAGTACAAACCCACGAAACACATCGCCGACAACGCCGGCACCGGGCCGGCGACAGTCATCATCTCCGGCCTCGGCACGGGCATGCTCTCGACAGCGGTGCCCGTGGTCGCGGTCGTCATCGGCACCGCGCTCTCCTATTGCTTCGCCTCCGGTTCGTGGAAATTCGCGCCCGATTCGATGGCGATGGGCCTCTACGGCATCGGCATCGCCGCCGTCGGCATGCTCTCCACGCTCGGCATCACGCTGGCGACGGACGCCTATGGCCCCATCGCCGACAACGCCGGCGGCAACGCCGAGATGGCCGGCCTCGGGCCCGAGGTGCGCAAACGCACCGATGCGCTCGACTCGCTCGGCAACACCACCGCCGCCACCGGCAAAGGTTTCGCCATCGGCTCGGCCGCGCTCACCGCGCTCGCACTCCTGGCCTCTTACGTCGAGGAACTGAAAATCGCCATGCTCCATGCCGGCCAGGAGACGATGGACGTCGCCGGCAAGAGCATCGCCGTGATGACGGCCTCGCTGACCGAGTTCATGACCTACTTCGAGGTCAACCTCATGAACCCGAAAGTCATCATCGGCCTCTTCATCGGAGCGATGATGGCGTTCCTCTTCTGCGGGCTCACCATCAACGCCGTGGGGCGCGCCGCCGCGCGCATGGTCGAGGAAGTGCGCCGCCAGTTCAAGGCGCTCCCCGGCATTCTCGAAGGCAAGGACAAGCCCGACTACGCCCGCTGCGTGGCCATCTCCACCGCCGGCGCGCAGAAGGAGATGATCATCCCCTCGATGCTCGCGGTCGTCGTGCCGATCCTCACCGGCATCCTCTTCGGCGTGCCCGGCGTCTTCGGACTGCTCGGCGGCGGCCTCTCCGCCGGCTTCGTGCTGGCGGTGTTCATGGCCAACTCCGGCGGCGCGTGGGACAACGCGAAAAAGTACATCGAGGAAGGGCACCTCGGCGGCAAGGGCTCGCTCGCGCACAAGGCCGCCGTCATCGGCGACACCGTGGGCGATCCCTTCAAGGACACGGCCGGACCCAGCCTCAACATTCTCATCAAACTGATGAGCATGGTCTCGATCGTCACCGCCGGCGTGAACATCGCCGTCACGATCTTCTGACCGGGCCGGCCCGGCAACCCGGCAACCCCGGAAACGCGGTTTGCCGGTCTGTCTGTTCTCCCGAAGCGGGACCGCGCCAATGCGGCCCCGCTTTTTTTTTTCGGGCGCGCTGCGACTGCGCGATAACGGTTCGAACAGAAGGTAACGAGAGAGAGGGGGGGGGGGGGGAGGGAGGATACGCGCTCAGAACCCCAGCCGCATGCCGAGCATGGCGCCGATGCCGGACATGGGGTATCCGGGACGGTAATACCAGGTGCGGTCGGTCAGGTTGTCCACGGCGAGATACACCTCGCCCTGCTTCACGTGCAGCGCCGGAGCCGCGAAACGATAACCGAGCCGGGCATTCACGATCAACGAGGACGGCACCTGCGGGTTGGCTGCCGGGGCGGCGCCGGCGGCGTCGCTTCGCGCCCAGGCGTTGGCCGGATTCACGTACATGCGCTCCTGATACAACACATCGACGCTGAGCCGGAAGTTTTTGAAAAATGTCCAGTTGAAGCCGGCGCTCGCCGTCCATTCGGGCGCGTAGGGCATGCCGTCCACCGAAGGTCGCAGCCAGGTGGCGCCTGCAAAAATGCTCAGGTCCGCCGTCGGCGTCCAGGTGGCGCTGCTTTCGATGCCGTGGTTGTGCCAGTCGCCGAGGTTGGCGAAGCCTTGCGGCACGGGCGCGCCGGTGGCCGGGAAGGTGAGCACGTAGCGGTTGTCGCCCCGGTCGTAAAAGGCGGTGATGTCGGCCTTGAGCGTCGGGTTGAAGCGGTGGCTGAGGCCGGCTTCGAAATGGTCAAGGGTCTCCGCGTCGAGGTTGCGCCAGGCGTCGCGTTTGGCGGGGTCGGTGTAGAGGGGGGGGAGCACCGCTTGCGAGAATGCGGCGACGTTGAGGCCGGGGTAACTGACGCCGCGCGCGTAGCCGGCGTGCGCTTCGGTGGTTTTGTAACCGGCCACCACGCCGATGTGCGGCGCGAGTTCGGGGTTGTCTCCAAATATGTTGTGGTCGTAGAGGCGGATGCCGGCGGAGGGGCGGGCATGGTAGCCGTCGCGCGCGCCGAACTGGTGGGCGATGGCCGCATGGGGGGAGAGGATGCGGAGGTCTTCGCGCCTGAAGCGGGTGTTTTGCGCGGGGTTGTAGCGGTCGAATTCGCCTTTGCCGCTCATCACGTCCACGTCCAGCCCGGCGAGCAATTCGCCGCCTTCCCACGCGGTGAATGTTTCGGAGGCGCGTATGCCGTAGAGGTCCCAGTCCATGATCGTGGTGTCCGTGTCGCCGGGGGCGACGGGGGCGCCGGTGGCGCGCATGCCCTGGTCGTGCCAGGCGGCGTGTCCGGTATTCCAGTACGCCTTGATCCGGCCTTCGGCGCGCCGGTGGTGGTTCGCCAGGGTGAGGACGGCGTGGGTGTCGTCGGTTTTGTAGTCGCCCATGTGATACGGGGAGTTTTTCGCGCCGGGGTCTTCCGCGTGGTTGTCGGTGCGGTCGGCGAAAAGGGAGAGCGTCCAGTTTTCGTTCAGGGCGTAGCCGAGGCGCAGGTAATAGTCCTGGAGTTCGCCGCCGGAGTTGGAGCGGTCGCCGTCGGAGCGGCGGTGGCTTTGGCCGGCGTAAAAGTCGAGGGGGCCGCTTTTGCCGCCCGCCGATGTTTTTTCGACGAGCGTGGCGTGGGGGCCGCCGGCGATGTCGAGGTCGGCGGAGAAGCCTTCCGTGAGTTTTTGACGGGGGGTGATGTTCACGGCGGCGAAGGCGTTGCCGAAGAGTTGGGGTTGCACGCTTTTGTACACGTCGATGGCTCCGGCGGCGTCGATGGAGAGGATGTCGAGCAGGGGGTGGCTGAAGACGGCGTTGTAGCGGGGGGCGCCGTCGTAGAGGGTGACGAGTTCGCCGCCGGGCCGGCTGGCGCCCATGCCGCGAATGAAAATCGCGCCGCCGCCCGAGCCGCCGTAGGAGCCGACTTTGTTGTTGCGCGAGATGTTGACGCCGGGCGTGGTGCGCAGGGCCGAGGCGATGTCGGTGGCGCCGAGGTCCTCGATCTGGCGCGCGCCTACGACGCTGTAGGCTCCCGCCCAGGCGCTCACGAGGTTGTCCTGGATTAGTGGTGACGCGGTGATGGTCATCTCCGGCAATACTTCCGGCGGGGGGTCGGCGGCTGGAGGCGTTGCCTGCGCGGTCGCAAGGGCGAGCGCGTTGGCGAGTATGAGGGTGGCGGTGGCGGGTGCGTGGTGGTGGTGGTGGTGGCGGTGGTGCGTGGGCATTGGTCAGGAACGGGTGTTGGTCGGGAGTGGTGTTGTTTTCAGAATGCGAAGTCGTCGGAGCCGGCGGGGGCGGCGGCTTTTTCCTGGACGAGGACGTCGGCTGTCTCGTGGGTGTCGAGGCCGCGCACGATGACCGCTTTTTGGGGGAGGGCGGGGCAGGCGAACTGGCACGCGCCGCAGCCGATGCAGTAGCGCGCGTCCACGACGGGTTCGGCGTGACGGGCGCCGTGTTGTTTCATCTGGAGGGCGGCGGTGGGGCAGTGTTCGGCGCAGGCTCCGCAGGCGGTGTCGTCGGTGATGACAATGCAGCGGGTGCGGGTGACTTCGGCAATGCCGATGCGGGTGCGTTGTTTTTCGGCCAGGGCCAGGGGCCGGATCGCGTGGTCGGGGCAGACGTCGCCGCAGGTCGTGCAGTTGATGTTGCAAAAGCTGCGTTCGAAATTGAGGCGGGGTTTCATGATGCCTTCGAGGCTGCCGTAACCGAATAGCGTGGGTTCGAGCACGTGGGTGGGACAGG
>JAISAX010000041.1 GCA_031266495.1 Opitutaceae bacterium | reverse complement strand
ACCGGACCAACCGTCAGTAACCATCATCCCCACGTACACTCCACGTATAATCCACGCACAACCCATGACTAATACATCCCACGCATACAACCATACCCGCAACGGTATCCGGTTCATCCATGCAATGCTGCTCGCCGTCACGCTTGCGACTGGCGCGGTCAGCGTCTTTGCCGCCGTGACCGTTCCCGCTCCGTTGCTTGAGTTTCTCTTCAACGAAGCCTCCGGCACCACGACGACCGGCACCACGACGACCGGCACCGGCAGCGGCAGCACCGGCACGGTCGCCACCTATCAGGACAGCACCGGCGCCGCCGCCAGCCTCCACAGCGCCGACACGTTTGGCGTCTCTGGACAGGCCGGCGACTATGCCTTCGACAACACCGCATCCACGGGCATGGGCAGCGCTGGCACCGGCGGCCGCGTGTATGCCGGCAACGTGGCAACCGCGCAGGGGCTTACCTCCTTTACCCTTCAAGGCTGGTTCTATTCCGACACCCAAATCAACGGAGCCGCCCGCCTGCTGGATGACCAGTCCGGGGGCGCACAAGGTTTTGGTCTTCGCGCCGACAACAACGCGGGCCGTCTTGTCCTCACCGTCAACAGCACCAGCAGCGCCGCTTCTGCGGCGTCCTACACGCAGACCAACCAGTGGGTGTTTTTCGCCGTGACTTACGACGGCTCGCAGACCTCCAGCAACGTCAACTTCTACATCGGAACCACAACATCCGGAGTTTCGCTGGTTGGCACCCATACGCTCAACGCCGGCCAGTCCCAGGCCAATCTGCTGCCTCTCGTCATCGGTAATAGCACCGGAAGCAACAATGCCAGCAATATCAACAACCGTCCCTTCGACGGCTATCTCGACAACATCCGCGTGTATGGCTCCGTCAACGACAACACCGGGGTTCTCGGGATTGCACAGCTCGAGGCAATCCGCAGCTCCGACGTCACACCGGTTCCCGAGCCGGTGACAACCGCGCTGCTGGGGGGCGCCGGCATGTTGCTGATAGCGGTTATAATGAGGAGAAAACATATCCGTTTATAAAAAGAAACCAGCCGCCGATATTACCAACTGATGTTACGCGGATCGACCGGAGGGGCTTCGCGTGCGAAGCCCGCGAGGACCTGACGCAACGGGAGATGTGCCAATTTTATCCGCTTGGCGCGGGCGTCGCAAGCGAAGCCCCTACAGTCGATCCGTGTAACATCAGTTATTACCGGAAAACACCTCATGAAACCACTTGCGAAGATTATCACTATTTTGCTTGTAGCGATCGGGTTTGAAATTACTCCGGGCCTGGCCGGCGAAGAGTTTTATTATGGAATACAAACCCATTTCGCCCAAGGCAAAGGGGAGGCCAACTTGCTCTACGGATTGATAAAGCAGGCGGGTTTCAACAGCCTGCGTGATGAGCTTTATTGGCAATCCATCGAAAAGCGGAAAGGCGACATCCGGCTGCCCGGCGCCTACGAGCGGTATCTGGACCGGGCTTTGGCTGACGGTATCATCCCCCTGGTTATCCTCGCCTATGGCAATCCGCTCTACGGCGGACGAGGAACCTATCCGCAAAACGAGGAAGCGCTTGAGGGCTTCGCGCGCTATTGCGAGTATGTTGTTTCCCGATACAAGGGCCGCATTCCGGTTTACGAGATCTGGAACGAATGGGGAGGCATCCCCGATCCCCGGTCGGGGCCGGGCACGGCCAGGGATTACGAAAAATTGCTCGCGCATGTAGTGCCACGCCTGGGAAAAATCGACCCGGATGCGAAGTTTATCGCCGGCTGGCGCGACCCGATGAGTTCGCGATCCCCCCGTTGGCTTGAGGAATTTCTGGAGGCCGGCGGCCTGCGCCATCTGGACGGGTATTCGGTACACCCTTACGGATTCAGGGAAACCCACACTCGTCCTCCCGAGCATTTTGTAGTGCGCATGCGAAAACTCCAGGAACTCCTGAAATCATACAATGATGGCCGGGAAGTTCCCGTCTATGTGACCGAAATCGGCTGGCCGACTCATGCGGGGAAAAGCGGCATGCATCCCGAAGCTCAGGCTGCGACGGCGAGCCGGATATTCATCCTCGCCCGCACGCTGCCTTTCATTCGCGGACTCTGGTTCTACGATTTGCAGGACGACGGTTACAACCCGGAGATCGACGAGCACAATTTCGGTCTGCTGCGACCGGACGGGACACCGAAACCCGGTTATTCCGGAGCGGCGGAAACCGTGAAAGCGCTCCGGAACCTGACATTTGTCACGCGACGCGAGACAGGAGACGCGCACATCTGGTTGTTGGAATTCCAGGACAGGGAAGGGAATCCCGTGTGGGTCGCATGGTCGGCTGATCAAACGCACCAGCATCAGATACTGTTCGAGACGGAAACCGTATTGCCGGACGCATGGCTGGACGTCACTCCGGCGGGTCGGCCCGCCTGGCGGATTCCCTTCGGTTACCGGGAATGGACGACCGCCGAAAGCCGCCTGAGACGAGAAGCGCGTCCGGATCCGAAACAGGCCTCGCTTACGTTGAACAACACACCGCTGTTCGTGCGCGGACCGCTCGCGTCGTTGCGCGTGACCAGGGTGATAAAACATCGCTTTCCGGCCAGCGATTCTCCGTCGAATCAGGGGACGAAGTTTCCAGACGAGATCGCCGCCGCGACCCGCATCCACGCGGCGGACGATGTCTTCTGGGCGGGGCTATCGACGGGACGCGTTCCACCAGGCACGGCTTTGCTGGAGTTCCCCGGCTCAGGCCGACCGGAATCCGGCGGGGCCAAGGCGCGGTTCGCTGCGTTTTATTCGACCGACACCCTGTTCCTGCGTATGGAAGTCGAGGATACGGTGCATTGCCAGACGGAACGCGGACCGCTCACCTGGCAGGGAGATTCGTTGCAGGTCGGATTGCAGGGCCATCCGCTCGGCCACGCCGCGACCAACGCCGGCTTCACCGATCTTTGCATCGCGCTGACTCCCGGCGGCCCGGAGGTCTTTCGCCATGCGGCGGAAGGGGGCGAGCCTTCCGGTCTCATGACGGGCACAGACGTGAAGGCGGCCATCCTGCGGCAAGGCGACCGGACCACGTATGCCCTGGCACTGCCGGTCGAAGCGATTGGGCTGCCGTATCTCCGTCCGAAAGGGCACATCGGCCTGTCGCTGTTGATCAACAACAACGACGGGAAGGGGCGCAAGCATCTCGGATGGGGAGGTGGTATCGCCGAAGGAAAAAACCCGGAGGCCTATAACTGGCTGACTTTTCTGCCATGACGACGAACACACGCATACAACAGATCCTGAAAAAAATCAGTCTGCCCGGCGGCAGTTTGCTGGCAGTGCTGCTCTTTCATCCCCTCCGCGCCGGGGAATGGGTGGAACTGGCACCCAAACCGTTTTACGGGGAGACGTTCAATCTGGACAAGGGGCGACGGACCGAAGCCGCGTCCTTGCGCCAGGCAGAGCCGGAAATCAACCGCACGGAAGACGCCGCCTTTTATTCGGGTTTTGGCGCGCAAGTGTTCCGGCTCGCCAGAGGAGGTGAATCCCGTGGCAATCCGGGCGCAACCAACGGAGTGTTACGCTTCGAGCGTAGTGATAATCTGGATGCGACATTGCTTCTGCCCCTGCCTGGAGCGGCGGATGCGATCCGGATTTCGCTGGATGTCCTGTTGCCTCCGGGGAACCCGGGGCCGGATGGAAACACAAATACGCACGGGGTGATATTTGCGGCGTTGAAGGAGGACAATTTTTTCAGCACGCGGACCAATCTGCGTATTGGATTCTGGCAACGGCCAGGAGGCCCGGTTTGGCGAATTCGGGCGCAGTGGGGTTTACCCGGGGGAAAGGACCGGTCCGATCGTGTTTTCGATCTTCCGGAGGACTTCGATTCTTCACGATGGAACCGGCTGACCGCGGATATGGACCGGAAGAGGAATACGGTCATCGTGTGGGTAAACGGGAAGCAAATAGCGCCTGCATTTTCCGTCGGAGAACTGTCCGCCTGCCATTTTGCGGGAATCGAGTCGGCCACAGGTGAAAGCAAGCAGGGGAAGAAGCTCGTCGGTTTCGACAATCTCTGGATTGGCCCCACTCCGGCTCCGGCGGGAAAATAATTCGCCCGGTTATTTTTGAACGGGCGGGAGGTCCAGAGAGATCTTGACCCAAGAGAGAGTCAAGGAAGACGGGAGGGAGAAGGAGGATGCGTGGGGGAAGGAGAGGAGAGCGCATGGCGAGGAGATCGGCCGGAGCGAGGTTGGAGCGAGAGCGGTTTTTGCGGGCGAAGTTGAAGAAGTGCTGGTAGGTGGAGGAGGAGGCGATGAAGGAGGCAGTGTCGTGGAAATGTTCGAGGTCGAAGAATTCGGGTTCGATGGTGGAGTGGCTGGATTCGACGTCGGCGTTGGAGTTTGGGCGAGCGGGAGGGTTGAAGCGATGGAGGGAACCCGGGGCGGAGATGGAGCGGTGAAAGCCGTCAGAATGTGTTTAAAATTAAATCAAATGGGATAAATGCATAACTTATTGCTATACATGATGATATTTTCAGCTAAAAATATGCATTTTCTTGATATTTTTCCAAACAAAATCATGATTTCCGAATTATGCATGAGGCTTATCCAAGTGATATAAGTATCGGACAATTCAATTTGATCCGGGGACTTTTGGAAAATTCCCGGAAG
>JAISAX010000002.1 GCA_031266495.1 Opitutaceae bacterium | reverse complement strand
TGCCGCCGGGCGGTCACCCACCCCCTCCCGCGCCTTCCCCCCCCCCCCCCCCCCCCCCCCCCCCCGCAACACGCATACGCACACATACAACACACCACCGTCACCACGTCATGAACACCAACGAACAAATACATCAACGCCGCCGCCGCCGGCCTGTGGGCAAGCTGCGCGTCCGGGCTGCCTTCACGCTTGTCGAGTTGCTTGTCGTCATTGCCATCATCGGTATCCTTGCGGCCATTATCATCCCCACCGTCGGGAAAGTCCGCAAGATGGCGCGGCTCGCGTCCAGCGTTTCCTCGATGCGGCAAATCGGCATCGCGATACACGCCTACGCCGGCGACAACAAGGACCGGCTCCCCGGCCCGGCGACATGGGGCGTTTTTCCGTGGTACCGGAATCCTTTCCCCGACGCCGAGCAGGCGCATCTCTTCAGTTACCTCTGGCCGTATTACAATCTCCCGTACGCCGACCAGCGCAGGGTCGCAGTCGCGCTGGCTTGCCCGGGGCTGCCCGAAGAGGCGCAACGCGATACCCGAAGCGCGAATTACATGCGGCGCAACGGCCCCTCCGGCACCACCGCCGCCGACCAGCCCTGGGGCGCGGCAACCAACGCGGAAGCGGGAAAATCGACTCTGGAAATGGGCTATGCGCGCCAGTCCCCGAACCAGCCCCCGGTCATGTCCAACCTCTCCGACATGGCCCTTCGTATCGGAATCCTTACTACGGCTGACAAAAAGGCGTGGGTGTCCTCCGACAACGGCCTGCTGCCCGAGGATGGTTTTCACGACGGCAAACGCATTTTTCTTTTCGTTGACGGTTCCGTATCCCCGCCAACAACCGAGCTGGATTTCGTCCGCTAATTCTCTCCCCCCCCCCCCCCTCTCTCTCTCACTCTCTCGCTCTCTCTCTCTCTCTCTCCTCCTCCTCCTTCTTCTTTCTCTGTTATGACACAAACATCAAAACCATCCGTCCGGAACGATTCACGACTCATTGATCTTGGGCAAATCATTCCGGCACATTCGTATTGCGACCAGCCTTACATCGTTCGCGCCAGCGATGGCGCGTGGGTGTGCATCCTCACGACCGGCGTCGGGAACGAGGGCGATCCCGGCCAGGTCGTCATCTCGCTGCGCAGCGCCGACCACGGGAAAACCTGGGAGCCGCCCGTGCTCCTCGAACCCGCCGACGGACCGGAAGCGTCCTACGCCGTCCTCCTCAAGACTCCCGGCGGGCGCATCTACGCTTTCTACAATCACAACACGGACAACGTTCGCGAAGTGCTCCGCGAGGACGGCGGCGTTTACGCGCGCGTGGATTCACTCGGGCATCACGTTTTCAAATACAGCGACGATCACGGGCGCACCTGGTCGGCCCGCCGTTACGAGGTCCCGATCCGGGCGTTCGCCCTTGACCGCGAAAACGCGTACGGCGGAGCGTTGCGGTTTTTCTGGAATGTTGGACGTCCCGTCGTCACGCGGGACGGCGCGGCGTTGCTGCCGCATCACAAGGTCGGGGCAATGGGAGCCGGGTTTTTCGCGCAATCGGAAGGCGTTTTCCTGCGCAGCCCGAACATCCTGACGGAGAGCGATCCGGAAAAGATCGTCTGGGAAACGTTGCCCGATGGCGAAGCCGGACTGCGTCCGCCCGCGCCCGACAGCCATCAGCCGAACCCCGGTCGCATTGCCGAGGAGCATTCGATCGTCGAGCTGGGCGACGGTTCGCTTTACTCGGTGTACCGCACCGTCGGCGGGTATCCCGCCTGCGCATACAGTCGCGACGGCGGGCATTCGTGGACGCCTCCCGCCTTCGCCCGTTACGATGCCCGTCACGATGCGACGGGCGAGCCGCGCGGGCGGCGGCATTTCATGAAGCATCCGCGCGCCGCCAATTTTGTCTGGAAAACCCGAAAACCCGCGAACCGTTACCTGTATTGGTTTCACAACCACGGGGGCATCGCCAGGACGTCCGAGCCTTCCTGGTGCGCCGACGGCGCGTATCAGGATCGCAATCCCGCGTGGCTCTGCGCGGGGCGCGAGGTGGATTCGCCGGACGGCGCGGGCAAAATCATCGTCTGGTCCGAACCCGAAATCCTGCTCTACGATGACGACGTGATGACGCGCATCAGTTACCCGGATCTCGTCGAGGAGGACGGACGTTTCTGGGTGACGGAAACACAAAAGACCATTGCCCGCGTTCACGAAATCGAGCCGCGCTTGCTCGACCTGCTTTTCCGCCAGCACGAATTGCGCGAGCCTGTCGCCGACGATTCGCTGCTGTCCGCCGAACCGGAATGCGCGGTGGACGGCGACGCGGCGGCGGAGACGGCGGCGGCGGGGATGCGCGAGATTGCAATGCCGACGCTCCCCATGTTTCGCGGACGTTTCGACGGCGATGGCCTGCCATCGGTCGCCTCGCGCCACGGTTTCACGCTCGATTTCGATTTGCGCGTCCCCCCCTCCCCCCCTCCTCTTTCCGGTCTTCCGGCTGCCGGTGCCGGTGGCAGCGGCGAGACGCCCGTCGTGCTTTTCGACACATTCACGCCCGACGGCGAAGGCCTGCGCCTCACGCTTGCGCAGGCGGCGGCAGCGGCGGCGACGGCGACGGCGGCGGCGGCGTCCGGAGCGCGCGAACTCGTCCTTGAACTCGGCGACTCGCGCCAACGCTCGCTCGTTTGCGGCGACCCGATTTTCCCCGGCGCGCACCACATCAGCATCCTTGTGGACGGCGGACCTCGTGTCGCGATGTTTGTCGTTGACGGACAACTCCAGGATGGCGGCGACACGCGCCGGTTTGGCTGGGGCCGATTCAGCCCGATGCTTGTTCACTGCAATGGCACGCCACGCGCAAGAGTGTCGCCATTGGTCGCCGGTTTGAAAATTTACGCCCGCGCCCTTTATGTCAGCGAGGCCGTCGGAAGCGCCCGCGCCGCCGGTTTCCCACCCCCCCCCCCCCCCCCTTCCCTCTCCCCTCTTCCCCTCCCGGGAAGAAATCCGTGAATAGCTGATGGTACGCGGTTCGCCGGGTATCGGCGGAGTTCGCCAGGGACGCCAGGGGCGCCAAGGGTGATGGGGGGCGAGGAACGTACTCGCGTAACCTCACCCATGTAACGCCAGTTATGGTCCGCGGTCGCGTCTTCTGAAATTTGGGTTTGCCACTCTCTCTGCCCGCACGACACGCTCCACCCCTTAACGATTCTCAGCAGTCCGCACCCAAACCGCATCCACGTAACACACCAAACAGCATGGCCGAAAAACTCACAGGAAATGTCCTGGTAGGGCAATCAGGAGGCCCCACCGCCGTCATCAATGCCAGCGTCGCCGGAGTCGTCTCCGAAGCGCTCAATCACGAATGCATCGAGGAGATCTATGGCACGCTCAACGGCGTCCTCGGCATCCTCAACGAAGACCTGATCGACCTGGCGTCCGAATCGCAGCAAGCCATCCGCGGCCTCCGCCACACACCCGGCGCCGCCCTCGGCACCTGCCGCTACAAACTCGGGAAGCAGCAGGATTTCGACCGCGTGCTCGAAGTCTTCAAGGCGCACAACATCCGCTACTTCTTCTATGCCGGCGGCAACGACTCGCAGGACACCGCCGACAAGATCTCCAAACTCGCCGCCCGGCAAGGGTATGACCTCCGCGTCATCGGCATCCCGAAGACCATCGACAACGACCTGCCCGTCACCGACCACTGCCCCGGCTACGGCTCCGTCATCAAGTACATCGCCACGACCGTCCGCGAAATCGCCTGCGACAACGAAGCCATGGGCCAGCACGACCTCGTGCAGATCGTCGAAGTCATGGGCCGCAACGCCGGCTGGATCGCCGCCGGCGCCGCCCTCGCCAAGCGCCGCGACCACCCGCACGACGCCCCGCACCTCATCTACCTCCCCGAAGTCCCCTTCACCGCGGAAAAATTCGTCGCCGACGTGCAACGCGTCCTCAAGCGCGAGAAATACTGCCTCATCGTCGTTGGCGAAGGCCTTGTCGATGCCGACGGCAACTACGTCTCCGCCGAAGACAAGACCGACGCCTTTGGCCACTCCCAGCTCGGAGGCGCCGCCGACTACCTGCAAAGCCTCGTCGAACAAAACCTGCCCGGCATCAAAGCCCGCACCGTCAAGCTCGGCATGGCCCAGCGCGCCGCCGCCCATGCCGGCTCGAAGGCCGACGCCGACGAGGCGTACCTCGCCGGCGCCAAGGCCGTCGAAGCCGCCGTCAATGGCGAGACCGACGTCATGGTCACCCTCGTCCGGGGCGACACCGACCACTATACCTGCGAAACCGCGCTCGCCCCTCTGAACGACATTGCCAACGGCGTCAAAAAACTCCCCCGCGAGTGGATCAACGAAGACGGCGTGAGCATGAACCACCAGTTTGTCCGCTACGCCACTCCGCTCATCCAGGGCGAGACGCCGGTCCTCTACGAAAACGGCCTCCCCGCCTTCGCGAAGCTGGAAAAAGTCCGCGTCGATAAAAAACTCGCCGCCTACGAATCCTGATCATCCGCCCGCCTCGCCCCGCCTCGCCCGCCCGTGGTAACAACTGACGCCAACGGCGACGCCTCCCGCAGGGGCTTTCCCGTAGGGGCTTCGCTTGCGAAGCCCGCGAGGACCTGACCACCAACGGGAAGATACGCCAATACGGTCTGCCTGGCGCGGGCGTCGCAAGCGACGCCCCTACGGTCGATCCGCCCGCGTACCAGCAGGTAACAGGCCCCCCCCAGTCGTCCTCCGTAGCGACAGGCGCCACCTGTCGCCTGTCGCCCCTCCCCCCCCAAAACAAAGAGAGGGGGTAAGGTTATTACCTGATTTACAAAAGCGGAAAAAATCTGGCAAGGTCGCGTCAGCAAATCGCCACATGACCGCCGCCGCCAACCACCATCGCGCCACCGCCGCCACTGCTGCTGCCGGGGCATTT
>JAISAX010000579.1 GCA_031266495.1 Opitutaceae bacterium | reverse complement strand
ACAGGACGGGAAGATATTATGTCATTGATTTTTAATTACTCCGCAGATAATGCCCGCGCCGAAATTGGTGACGTAGATGCGATCGGCGCGGCGCGGGTCAAAGGCGACGTTCATGGGGCGCCAGAACGGGTAACCCGCAAGGCGTCTCCATGTATTGCCGTTGTCACTACTGAAGTGAAGTCCGTCGCCACGGCGCGCCCACGAAGATGCATAAAGGTGGCCGGGGTTGCGGGGGTCGGCGGAGACGGCCCAGGCGGGATGCGGGAAAACCGGCTCCCAGCTTTGTCCGCCGTTGGTGCTGCGCCAGACGCCGCCGTCCGTCGCGTCGGCGCCGGAGACTTTTTGCAGCGCGCTGAGGTAGAGGGTTTGCGGGTTATGCGGATCAACAGTGAGCCGGTTCAGGAAAACGACTCCGGGACGGCGCCAGAGTTGGCGCCAGTTGAGGCCGTTGTCGTCGCTGACGTAGAGTGCGCCGGGCAAGATGCCACGCGGCGAGTGCCGGATGGTGGTCAGCGCGTAGAGGCGGGAGCCGTCGGGCGTGCCGGTGATGCGCAGGACGTTGAGATTTTCCGGGAGGATGCCGTTGTTGCGTTTTTCCCAGTGGCGCCCGTCATCGTTTGAGAAATACGCGCCGTGTCCGGGAACGGCGAGCCAGAGGCGGCGGACGTTGGCGGGCGAGCGCGGGTCGAGCCAAATGTCGGTTGCGGATTGATTGGGCAGGCCGTGGTTGATGTCGCGAGCCGTCCAGGTTTTTCCGCCGTCGGTGGAGAGGACAACGCCGCCGCCTTTGTAGTTGCCGAGGTTTTTTTGGTATTTCCAGGTGGGGATGTCATGCGTGACGGAGGCGGCGGCCCAGAGTTTGTCCTTGATGGCGGGGTCGAGGGCGAGGGCGTAGCTGTTGTTGTGCCAGGGGTTGCCGGTGATGTTGTAGGACCAGAGGGTGCCGTCTTCCGTGGCGCGCCAGCCGGAGAAATCGGTGGAGGCAAGGAAGCGGCGGTCGTAATTGTGAGGGTCGAAATAGTAGTTCCAGACGCTGAGCATCTGGAGACCGCCGCCTGGCTGGGCAGTGATGGTGCCGTCGGGTGCGTGAATCTGGCGCCAGTCGCGTCCGCCGTTGTCGGTGCGGAAGACGGCGGTCATTGTGCCGACGAGGGCAACGTCGGGGTTTTGCGGGGCAACGGCGATACCGGAGGCGCGGATTTGCCAGCCCCAGGCGAGGGTGTTCCATGAGGTGTTGGTGATGTTGAAGCCTTTTTGTTCCGGGTGCTGGCGCAGGGTGGGCGTCCACGAGCGTCCGCCGTCGTTGCTTCGGTAAAGCGTGGAGATTCCGTCGGACTTCGGGTCGTCGCTGGCGACGCCGCGCATGGTGAGATAGACGCGTGTGGCATCGGCTTCGCTGGTCGCAACCTGCTCGAACTGGACGGGACGGTTCGCATCGACAAACAGGCCTGTCTGCCCCGCGGCCTGCCAGGTGGAGCCGCCGTCGGTGCTCCGGTAAAGGCCGCCGGCCAGATTTCCGTCCGGATCGAAGGCGACGGGAAGCGTGAGGTAAAATGTAGCGGATTTTTCGCTACACGACATGTCATAGGGATGCAGTTTCCCGTCGGCAAACGAGGGCGCGGTTCCGGATGTCGTGGTGGTTTTGGCAAATGCGGCGGGTGCGGGAAGTCCGTCAGTGGCGGGTGACCACGAGCGTCCGCCGTCGTCGCTGCGGAAAATACCGTTGGCCGTTGCGGCGACCACACGGTTGGCGGGGGATGCGGAAAAATTGAGCGCGACCAAATCGCCGCTGTTCGCCGGCAAATCAGAGAGGAATGTCCACGTGTCGCCGGCATCCGTGGTCTGGTAAATTTTCGGACCCGTGTTTCCGTTACCATTTTTGCTATTGTCGCTGCTGTTGCTTGCGGGGTTGAAGCCGGCGAGTGCGAGGCCGCGCCGGAGGAAGGAGAAGGTGACGAGACGCGGGGCGGTTGAATGGGTGCGGGCATGGTTTTTTTCGCGCCAGGGTCCGGCAAGCTCTGTCCACGAAACGCCGGCGTCGTCGCTGCGGAGCATGATTTTTCTGTCGGAGTTTCCGGCAAAAATCCGGCGCGAGTTGAACGGGTCGAAGGCCCATGCGCGCTGGCGTGTGCTTTGGCGGATACGGCTTCCGGCGAGGTAGGTCAGTTGGTCGTGCGGAATCATCGTCCAGGTTTTACCGGCGTCCGCCGAACGGAAGTTCGCCCCCATGTCGTTGCTCGTGAAAAGGAGGTTTGCGTCGTGAGGGGAGATTCCCTGCCCCCAGAAATTCCCGCCGCCGCCGGGGCCGACATGAATCCAGTCGTAACGCGCCAGGCTGGCATCGGACTCGGGCACCGTCGCCGCCGCGGCAGCGGTGAAATGAAGGGAAGCATTCATGGCGATGATCGGAACAAACAGGGACAGACGGGGCGGAAACATGAAGTGAATTTGAAAAAGAGTTTGGCAAAATACAAGATTTTATTTCAAATTTTGTATCTGTTTGCCGCCTGAATGCATTTTGAGCGTTGTCTGAAAACATCTTTACCTGCCTGCATGGGCGCAATCGTGTCGATCGTCGCACCGACACCCAACGACAGGTGCGCGGAGATGAAGCATGCGAGAAACAAACGGGACAACAGATCCACCGGGCGGCTGGAATGGGCGCATCTCAAAAACCGGACAGGCTCCGGAGTGGCGCGGGCGTCTCGCCCGCTCCGCTCCAGAGTGACGGGAGTGAGGCAGGGAGGCGGCGCTTCGCGCCGTCCACGGGGATTGGCAGAAAAAGCCCGTGCCACGCCGGAGTGGAGAGGCAACGCTCACGGGCTGGAGAGCCTGTGCCACGTCGGATGCGGGCGAGACGCCCGCGCCACTGCCACTCCTGAGCATGTCCAGTTTTTGAGATGCGCCCGAATCCGGTCTGATCAGATGCGGAAAGTGGTGTATTCCGGATCGTATCAATAAACGACTTGTTATGATCAGGTCCTTGCGGACTTCGCAAGCGAAGCTCCTACGAGAGACTCCGCGTAACATCAGTTACAAAGATCGGCGCGGTGGCGCGTCTGGGCGGCTACCGGAGCACGCCGATTTTTTGCCGGGTGTATCATAGCAACGCACGGGACAAACGCCGGGCGAGGCGCGGCGGGAGCGGCAAGGGCTGGCGCTGCATTCGGTCGAGCACCGTCCCTACCGATTCCCGTGAGCGCCGGCTTCCCCGGCCCGACCAAAAGCTGTTGCGCTTACGGGGCCAGCTCGCCGGTGATGCTCACCAGGATCGGAACCGGGGCGAGGCCGGGCCGCCACTCGATGGTGTTGTCGGCGCCCGACGAGATGAAATCGATGGTGAGGATTTTCTTTTGCGGATGGGGATTCTCCAGCACGGCCCGGTAAACGCCGATCAGGCCCGTTCCCTGCCGGTTGCCGCGGACGATGACCGGGGTCGCCTCGGGCAACTCACGCGGGACGCGCCAGTCGCCGATGTTGCGTCCGTTCACCAGCAGGTGGTCGTGGTGGGTGCCGTCTTCGTAGTGGAGACGGTAGCGTCCGACGTCGTCGCCCGGCCACGCGCTGGCGTGGAGGAAAAAGAGGCGGGTCAGTTTTTTATTCACCGGCAGGCCGTCGATCCGCGCCGGGAATCCGGGGCGCTCCGAGCCGCTCAGCACGAGGCAGGATTTTCCGCCGTTGGCGGCGGGGTCGATGATCCGGAAGGGCACGCCTTGCAATTCCTGCAGGCCGGTGGGCATGCCGGCGAAGTCGTCGGCCCCCTGCGCGGTCCAGCCGCCCCGTTTTCCGTCGTCGGCGAAGCCCTGGTTCGCATGCGTGGAGAGGTCGATGAAGACCTCGCGGCCGGCCGGGATGACCGCCGCGATGGCGCCATCTGGCTCGGGCAGCGGCTTCACCTTGGCATAGGCCGGGGCGCCGCCCAGCAGGTAGCCGAGGACGTTCCGCAAATACAGCGACGCGGAGCTGTCCATGCCCCAGAGCCTGGTGGCGTTGAGCTGCGTCCAGAAAATCCGTCCGCGTCCCACCGTGGCCTCCATGACGGCGTTCTCGATTTTGTTCGACGAGAGTTGCGGGGCGCGCACGGCGAGGGCGTTGGTAGTGAAGGGTTCGATACCCGCGTCGATGACGTAGCCGGCGTCGGGGTTGTTCCACTGATCAAAATCCCTCTGCGAAAGTCCCGCGAACACCGGATGCTCCGGGATGGCCAGATCGACGTAGGCGAGATGGGAGGGGACGACTTTCAGGCCGGGCAAGAGACTGCGATCGGAGGGGGCTTGCTCCAGAATGAGAAGCTTGCCGCCTTCCCGCGCCCATGCGCGCAGCGCGCGGTGGTCCACGGCGACTCCGCCCAGGCCCGACGGGGCGGCGGCGGGCAGGATCGCGGCCGTGTGCCGCGAGGAAAGCCGGGCGACGGGCACCGTGTCGAATGGCACGGAGAGCGCGGTGAGGATGTCCGCAGTGCGGTCCACGGAGCCGGCATTGCCGGTGTCGAGCAGCGCGACGGTTTCCGCCACGGCGAGGGGGGCGGCGAGCAGCGTGCGGTCCCGGATGCCGACGTTGTAAAAATTCTGGCCAATGACACCGCCCGCGGCGTCGTTCAGCGTAATGCGGATCTGCGGACAGGGAGATGATGACTCCGGGATGACACCGGAGGGGGGGGGGGGAGGGGGGGGGATCGGGAGCTTCACCGGCAGGACGGCCTTGTGCCAGGGGGCGATCTCTCCCGGGGAAAACCGGCCCAGCTCGACATCTTCCCCTGCGGGCGTCCGTAGCCACACGCGGAAATGGACGGCGCGCAGGGGCTTCGGCGTGCTGTTGACGGCGAAGAGTTCGACCTCGCGGGTGTCGCCGGAAAAGAAATTCACCGGGGGCAGGCCCGTCGCGTTGCGGATGCCGGGCAGGACGGGCTGATTCCACAGGGTCGCGGCCTCAAGGGTGTCGGAGAGGAACCAGGGGGCGAAGCCGTCGATCCGGAGATCCTGCCGCACCTGCTCCAGCAGCCGGTGCCCGAATTTTGCCCGTCCGTAGGGCAGCCCGCGCTCCGGATCGAGCGCGGCGGCGAGGCCGATGGTGCCCGCCAGGCCGATGCCGTGGGGTTTTCCCCAACTGGCGGGAGAGCGCGCGTATCTGGCGTAGGCCTCGATGTCGTTCAGCCTGAACTCCGGGTCCGACAGGCCGCCCCAGGAGAAGCCGACGCATTCCTGGATGATACAGGGCATCCCGAGGTCGCGGCCCTTCTCCCGTCCGTAGTGCTTCAGCGAGCCGGCGTAATTTTTTTCCATGACAGAACGGAAGACCGTCCACGAGGGCTGGAAGAAGCCGGCGTAGTCGTGCAGGTCGAGGAAGTCCGTGTTGAGCGGCTCGGTGCCGAAGGAAAACCAGCTCGCCGACCCCGAGAACGCGCCGACCGGGCGGCTCTGCCGGTCGAGCCGGCGGATGAGGTTCACCTGGCGGTCGAGCAAGCGTCTGATCTCCGGCCGGTCCTTGTGGATGATTTCGTTGCCTCCGCTCCACATGACCACCGAGGGGTGGTTGTGGTCGCGGGCCAGCCACTCGGCCAGTTCGCGGTCGTTGTTTTCCTGAAAAGCCGGCAGATCGATCCTGTTGGTGAAGGACCAGCCCCACTCGTTGTAGATCATGATTCCGATCTCGTCGGCCAGTTCGAGGGCGTCGGGCACGGGCGGCATGTGCGCGGGGCGAAGGATGTTCACGCCGAGGCTCCTGAAGCGGGCCAGACGGCCGCGGAGCTGCTCTCGGTCCTCCTTCGGGGTGCGCCCCCGTCCGCCGTAGGTCGCGGAGGAGAAGTTTTCCCCAAAGAGGTAGATGCGCGTGCCGTTCAGGTGGAACTTGCCGCCAATGATCCGAAAATCCCGGAAGCCGAAGCGTTCGGCCTTGGCAGAGATGACCGGTCCGTCCCGCGTCCTCAGGTATCCGGTCAAATAATACAGAAACGGATTGTCGGGCGACCACCGGACGGGGCGGTCCAGCCGGATGGTCGCCGAACCGGTGTTGTCGCCGGGCTTGAGCGTGACGGGGCGCGGGCCGGCGGCGGCGTTCAGGCGGTTGGGATCAGCCTTGAGCGCGGTGCTCACCGCGAAGCCCAGGCCGAGCACGGCGTCCCGGCCGGTCCGGTTGTCGATCACATAGTCGATGCGCAGGGAGTCGTCGGCGAGCACCGGGGTAACGAAAATCTGCCGGAACCGGATGGCAGGCTCCAGCCGCAGGGAGACCGACTGCCAGAGGCCGCCTTTGATGTCGTCAAAACCCCACTGGGAGCCATACACGTGGGTGGCGAGCGGCACGTCGCCTCGGTTGGGGCCGAAGTCGGTCAGGACGCGGATGGCGATCCGGTTTTCACCGGCGCGGACGGCGTCGGTCACATCGAACTCGCAGGGCGTGAAATCGCCCTTGTGCCGGCCGACCTCGCGACCGTTGACGAACACCGTGGCGTCGTAGCCGGTGACGCCGAAATGCAGCAGCACCCGTTTGCCCCGGGCGAGGTCATCTCCGGACAAGTCGAAGGCGCGGCGATAAGTGCCCTTGACGTAGGGCTGCGACCTGGAGCGGGCCTTGGGGTATTGCCTGTACCAGTCCAGCGGCACGGGAATCTCGTCCCAGGCGGAGTCGTCGAAGCCGGGTTGCACGTAGTCCCGGTCGCGCGCGGTGGGTTCGTTAAAGGGAGTGGCGGAGCTTTCCAGGCCGGAGAGCTTCCACGTGCCGTTCAGCGAACGCGTTTCACGGAAATCACCCGGGGCAATCGGTGTGCCATCCTGCAACACCACTTTGATCTCCTGCGGGGTAATGGTGGTGGACGCGGGTGGCAAAGGCCCAGGCTCCGGATAAAATGGCGGCACAACACCGGACGCAGCGCCTCCGCAAACGAAAGAGAGCCATAATACAACGCAGGAAAAGGACTTCATAACTTCATCGGCTTTGGTCAAATTAACTGATGTTACGCGACAGCGAAGGAACGCGGATTTCCCCGGACGACTGTATAACGTCAGTTATTGGTAATGCTCCGTCTGTTCGGGCCAGAGCTTCCAGACATCATCCGATTTGGCGAATTTGCTGTTTTTCGACT
>JAISAX010000928.1 GCA_031266495.1 Opitutaceae bacterium | reverse complement strand
GTGGCGCGGGCGTCTCGCCCGCTGACGGCGCGCAGCGCCGCCCGGAAATGCGGGCGAGACGCCCGCGCCACTTCAAGGCCGACTGCGTAACTTCAGTTTTCCATTCTGCATTCTGCATTAGCGGGCGGCACGCCCGCGTCGAAACGCCGGGCTTGCCGCCGTCTCCGGCAGGGCGTTAGCTCCGCAATATGCAACGCTTTCTGCCATTCATCGCGTGTCTCGTCCTGGCGGCCCTGCTCGCCGCGCCGTTCGTTGTGCAGGCAACGACATCGGTAACGGCAGCGGCGGCAACAACGACAACGATAGTAACGACGGCGACCACGGCGGCTCCTCCCCCCCCCCCTCCCTCGTCCGCATCTTTACCCGCAACCCCGTCCGCATCCTCATCCGGCAACGCCGTTCCTCCGGCCAACCCGCAGCCCCTGATCGGCCCGGTGGCGACGCAGGTTGCGGCGCTCACCGGTATCGCTATCTCGCCGCTCCTCGGCACCGGCGTTTACGGCGCGTATCACTGGTGGCAGGCCAAAACACCCGCGCAAAAGGCCGCGCTCCCCTGGTACGCCAGTCCGTGGTTCTGGTTGCCGGCGCTCCTCGTCGCGGCGACCTGCGCGGCCAAGGACGCAGCCGGCGCCACCCTGCCGCCCGGACTCAAAAAACCGGCCGACGTGCTCGAAACCATCGAAAACAAGGTCAGCGGCCTTGTCGCTGCGGGTGCCGTGATTCCGATGGTCGTGAGCACCTTGTCAGGCTTTCTCGCTTCCTCCGCCTCCGCGCCGGATGCGACCGGAACCGCGGCGGCGGCGACTTCGTCCGTGGCGAGCCACGCCACGCTGGCCGCGCACGGCCTGGCGACGTTGCCCGGCGTGACGGCGGCGCTGGACGGTTCCTGGTTGCTCCACATCGCGGTGATGCCCCTCGGCATCGCGGCGTTCGTCGCCGTGTGGATGGCTTCGCACGCGATCAACGTGCTCATTCTGCTCAGCCCGTGGGGTGTGATCGACGCGGTGCTCAAGGCGGCGCGCACGGTGCTGCTCGGCGCGGTCGTGCTGATGCCGGCCATCAATCCGTGGGCGGGCCTGATCCTTTCGCTGGGGGTGATTTTTGTCGCGTGGCTGGTGGCGGGCTGGTCGTTCCGGCTCACGGTGTTCGGCACGCTGTTTTCGTGGGATTTTTTTACGTTGCGCCGACTCCGTTTCCGTCCGCGTCCGGTGGCCAACCGGATGTTTTCGAGCGCGCTCCTGAAGCGTATCGGCGTGCCGATGCGCAGCTACGGACGTCTTTTTAACGAACCCGAAAATGGCCGGATTGTCTTCGCATGGCGTCCCTGGCTGGTGATGCCGTTGCGCCGGGTGGAGGTGCGCATGGACAACCCGGCGGTGGCGCGCGGCCTGTTTTTCTCGACGATTGCGAGCGACCGTGACACCGCGCTGATCCTGCCTCCGCGTTACCGGGGACACGAGGGGGCGATTGCGGAGTTTTATGCGTTCGAGGGCGGCGTGCGGGAGGCCGGGTTGCTGCGCGCGTGGTCTTCGTTGCGCGAGCTTTTCGGCGGCGGCGCCGCACGCACGCAGATCGGCGGCGGCTGACGGATTCCCCCTCCCCCCCCCCCCCGCGCATCCGGGTTTGATACAGAGGATCTGGATTGGCGGTGCCAGAACCGGAATTTTTCAAACCGTAACCGCGAATGGACGCGAATGAACGCGAAAAAAAAACAGACCGAATCCGGTGTCTTTGTTTTTATACGCGTTCATTCGCATCCATTCGCGGTTGGTTTGTCTGCTTCGATTTTGACTTTTCCGGATGCTTTCCGGTGTGCCGCGCTCGACAGGGTTAAAAAACTCCGAACACTCCCGCCGCGTGAAACAAGCGATAGTCACCCTCGACATGGAAGGCGTGCTCGTCCCCGAGATCTGGATCGCCGTGGCCGAAAAAACCGGCATCGACGAACTCCGGCGCACCACGCGTGACGAGCCCGATTACGACAAGCTCATGCAGGGCCGGCTCGCCCTCCTCGACCGCCACAGGCTCAAGCTCTCCGACATCCAGGCCGTCATCGGCACGCTTTGCCCGCTGCCCGGAGCGCGCGCGTTTCTCGACGAACTGCGCTCGTTCACGCAACTCATCATCCTTTCCGACACGTTTGAACAATTCGCGCAGCCGCTCATGCGCCAGCTCAACTGGCCCACGCTCTTCTGCCACCGGCTTCTGGTTGGCGACGACGACCGCATCACCGGCTACCGGCTCCGCATCCCCGACCAGAAGCGCAAGGCCGTGGAAGCCCTCCGCGCCATGAACTACCGGGTAATCGCGGGCGGCGATTCGTTCAACGACACCACCATGCTTGCCGCCGCCGACGCCGGGTTTCTCTTCCGCGCCCCGGCCAACGTCCGCGAGCAGTTCCCGCAATTCCCGGCCTTCGACGCCTACGCCGACCTGCTCCGGGCAATCCGCGGAACTTCAATGACGATTGACGATTGATGGATGGGCGTTTTGTGCGTCGGGTCGGTTTATTGATTAGTAATTCGTCATTGACGTTCCGCGGCGGCGGCAGAGAAGGGCGGTGGCGACCAAAAAAAATCCGCCCACAAGCGCAGCGGTGGTTTCAGGTTCGGGAATCGAACCAGGCACGGCGTCCAGGAAAAACTTCACGTTGTCAAAGTTGAATGTGGTGCCGCTCTCCGGTTGCCCGAACAAAAACAGGCTGACGCCTGTGTCGGCAGGGTTGAGGTCAATGATGCTGTCCGTGCCCGTGCCGGTTGTGCCATAGGTGATGACTACCGACAGGCCGCTGTGAATCGTCGCCGACACCGTGCCGCCGAAGTCGGAGATTTGGTAGAGGTTGGTTGTCAGGGTGGCGCCCGTGTTTGTGGCGTTGTTGGCGAACGTCAGTTCGAGCCGGAACCAGGTGTTCGCCGTGGCGCCGTTCACGTCGCCAATGCCTGTGGAGCCGACGCTGTTTGCCAGGGCGCTGATCCATCCGATGGTGTTGTTGCGCGGGATCTGGTAGCGCAGGAAGTCATTGCCGGCGTTCAGATAGAGTCCGACGCCGATGCCGGACGCCGCAGCGGAACTGGCGGTATTGATAAATCCGAAAGAGAATTCCTTGTTGGTGCCGGTTGTCGTGGTCTGGACTTCGGTGGTGAAAACGGCGGTTTGCCCCGCCGCGATTTTGAAAACCTCGATGTCACCCATCGTCGTGTCAGCGGGCGTGGTATCGTAAATGACAGCGGCCTGGCCGCTGAAAGTCAGGTAATCGTTGTTGCCTGCGCCGTTGTCGGAGATCTGGACGTTGGTCTTGGTGCCCGGATTGCGCCAGACACCCGAGTTTTGCCAGCCGCCGTTGTTGTAATCGGCGGAGCCGTTTTCGAAATCAAAGTCCAGTGAGACGGCGGCTGACGCCGTGTCGGCGTGAACGGATGCCATGCCGGCGACGGCGAGCGCGATGGCGAATGCGACGGCGAGCGCGCCCGTCGCAAAGATTGACGCAAACGCGCCGGATGCAGCGCGAGGTGCTGCAGGATGTGGATGTTGTTGTGTGGTTGTCATGGCTGGTTGGCTGGGGGGGGGGGAGGAGCGGGCTGAAGACTGAAAACTGGCGGCTGACGTCCAAAAGAAAACACTACATATGTATTTGCCATGCAAATTTCATTCTATTTATAGAGTATAACCTGATAACCCGAGAACCCGACAATCCGAGAACCCGATGCAACCCGCGTCACGAATCACCCTGAAGACCATTGCGGAGAAAGCCGGTGTGCACATCACGACGGTGTCGCTGGCGCTGCGCAACAGCCCGAGCCTGCCCGTCGCGACCCGCGAACGCTTGCAAGCGCTCGCCCGCGAAATGGGCTACACGCCCGATCCCGCGCTCACGGCGCTGCAATCGTACCGCAGAAAAATCCGCACCGCGCCGCAAGCGCTCGCCATCGCCTACCTGTGCTTCAACCCGAACGCATCGTGGAAAAGCGTCGGGGACACGCACCGCGACATCTACGAGGCGTGCGTGCGCCGATGCGACGAACTTGGCTACCACCTCGAATTGATCTGGGTAAAAGGATCGAACATGAGCCTGCGCCGATGCCAGGAAATTCTGAAAACACGCAATCCCGCCGGCATCGTGCTCTCGGCGATTCACGGCGGACACTCCTGGTACAAACTCGATCTGTCGGGATTTTCCTCCGTGCGTTCCGGGCAAGGGCTGATCGAGCCGCGCCTGCACGCGATCGAGTCCTACCGCTTTGCGAACGTCAAATTCGCCGTTCGCCGCGCCGCGCGCCTCGGCTACCGCCGCATCGGACTGGCGATGATGAGCGCGTTCGACGAAAGCGGTTACAACTCGTATTCGGGCGGGCTGTGGTCGGAGCAGGCGAAGCGTCCGCGTCGTGACTGGGTGATGCCGTTCCTGCCCCAAACCTGGGAACGCGAGCCGTTTCTCGAATGGCTGCGGCGCGAGCGCCCCGAAGTTGTCATCACGAATCATCAGGACAACAAAATCCCCTCGTGGCTGCGCGGCGCGGGCCTGCGCGTGCCGGAGGACGTCGGGTTCATTCAGATCGGCCCTGCGGTTCTGCCTCCGGGCGTGGCCGGGATCGAGGAAGACAGCGAGGCGATCGGGCGCACAATCATAGATAAACTTGTCGCCATCATTCACCGCAACGAACGCGGCATCCCCGCGTCTCCCGACCTGACGCTCATCGAAGGCCGCTGGCGCGACGGAAACTCCCTGCGCAACCTGCGAAAAACAACTACCGCCTGACTCTCTGTAACTGACGTTACGCGGATCGGCCGTAGGGGCTTCGCTTGCGAAGCCCGCGAGGACCTTTCGCAACGGGAGATGTGCCCATTCCGTTCGCCCGCCTGGCGCGGGCTTCGCAACCGAAGCCCCTACGGCCGATCCGCGCAATATCCCTTCTATAAATAGAGTGATATATCATTTGCAGGGAAGATTTGCCGGGGAGAGTGTGTGCGTATCCGGAAAACACATCCGAAAAAAACCCTCGAAAAATGAAAACAAACCACGCCTTCACACTCGTCGAACTGCTGACCGTCATTGTGATCATTGCCATCCTCGCGGCGATTCTGATACCGGCCATCAGCAAGGCCCGGCTCGCGGCGAAAAACATCACCTGCGTATCCAACCTGCGCCAGATTGGCGGCCTCGCCCAACTCTACGCAAACGACAATCGCGACCGCATCCCCGTCTGCAAGGACGCCGATGACCATCACTGGTTCGAGCACCTCGCGCTTTACCTCGGCGACACCGAACTCACGCAAAATTACAACCCGCGCCGCAAGGTCCTTTACGGTTGCCCGCTCTGGCAAAAACCACCCGGCTCGCCAGAATTCCAGCAATGGAATCCGGGCTACGCGCTCACGCGGGAACCGGACCAACCCGAAAGCGGCCGCACAAACTGGGATCCCAAACACCACGGGCAGGGCAAAACCTGGCGGCTGGCGGAGATCACGCGCCCGACCCGCCGCGTGTTTTTCGGCGAAGCCTCCGATTACCACATGGGCAATTCCTACACGCCGAAGAACACGGACACCACACGCCACGAAAATCACGCCAACTTCCTGTTCTTCGATTTTCACGTCGCCCCGCTCAAAGCCGACCAGATCGAAAACGGTTTTAACGCAAACTGATCCCTCCCCCCCCCCCCCCCCCCCACACACACACACGCTCACGCTCACGTCATGAAAACGCCCATTGTATCCATTCTGTCAACACTGGCTGCCGCGTTCGCATTCTTTCCGGATGCCAACGCCGCGCCCGCCGCCGCCAGCGCCGCCAGCGCCGTCAACGCAGCCGCGCCGGCTCCGACGATTCTTGGGGTGAACGACCACATCCTTTATCGCACCCTGGACGAACACGACGCCGCCTTCAGGATTTACGCCGAACTCGGGGCGCGTTTCCTGCGCATCAACATCGACTGGATCACGCTCGAACCCGAACAGGGAAAATTCAGCCCGGCGCGCCTTGAAAACCTCGATTACTTTTTCGGGAAAACAAAACAAAGCCGTGTCCGCCTGCTCCTCTCCATCGCCTACGCGCCCGCATGGGCGAACGGCGGACACCAGGGCGGCGGGTATCCGCCATCCAATGACGAAACGGGACGCGCCCGTTACGCGGATTTTTGCGAATGGCTCGTCCGCCGTTACACCGCGCACAAAAACCTCGATGGCGAGCGCGTGATCGAAGCCATCGAGATCTGGAACGAACCCGATCTGTGCGACATGTTTTTCAAGGGCTACCCGCGCTACTCCGCCGACGCCGCCCGCGCCTATGCCGCGCTCGTCAAAACCGCCGGCGCCCGGCTCCGGAAAATCCGCGACGAACTCGCCGCGCCCGACCTGCTCATCGGCGCGCCATCGATCTCGAACCTGCATTCCGTCCAATGGGCGCCGCAGGGGCAGACGCCGTGGCTCGGCGCTTTTTACGAGGACAAGGAGATCACCGGATTTTACGACGTCGTGACGGTTCACTCGTACTGGGAAAACTCCGGTTCGACGGGCTGGCTGCCTCCCGAATTGCCCAAAGTCTGGAGCGACGACAGCGCGGCGACGCTGAAAGAAAGCGTCCTCGGGAAAATCGAAAACCGCATCGGCATCACGGACGGGATTTCCCTGCGCGAGCGGATGGCGGCGGCGGGCGACGGCGACAAGGAAATCTGGCTGACGGAAATCGGCGCGAGTGCGCGGGGCGAATTGCCCGCGCACAAGGAGCGGATGGTGTCGTTTGCCGAACAGCGGGAACACCTGGCGGATGTCGTGACGGTTTTGCGCGGCGGTCGCGTGAAAAATCTGCGGCGCGTTTACTGGTATGAACTCTTCGACGAGCCTTACGCCAGACGCGAGCAGCGTTACTACGGACTGCTTGCGTTCGCCGAAAAACTGGAAGCCGCGCTGCCGTTGAATTACGAAAAAGGCCAACCGTTGACTTCGGCGCTTGTCGAAAAACCCGCTGCTGCTGTTTTCCGTGACGCTTCCGTGACGCCGTGAACACCCGGCGCCCAGCAGCGGACGTCCGGTATCCGGCGGGATACTACAAAGCGCGAATTTGTTACCGACGTTACTGACTGATGTTACGCGCCGGCAACGTTCCAGGGCGACAAACGGAAGAACATTTAACATTGAACACTTGATATCAAGAGAGGATCCGGAAATACATTTTTGAACAGAAGGAAACGAAGATAACGAAGGCCCGAAACAAAGAAGGTATTTGAAATAAAATATATAACATTCTGATTTTGGCCAAATTACAAACTCCTCTTCGTTGGTTTGATCTTTGTTTCCTTTGTTATCTTCTGTTCAAAAATCTTTTTCTGGAAGTCCCCTTACGTGTTGAATGTTGAATGTTTTTCCAGACGAGAGGAGGAGGCAGAAAGGATGGTTTTTA
>JAISAX010000913.1 GCA_031266495.1 Opitutaceae bacterium | reverse complement strand
CAAACGGCGATTCCTCAAAAATGTGTTAACATATCCATGCACCAAGGTGTTGCCTGTGCGATGATCGCAGTCCGGCCGATAACGGGCGCGGGCGGGGCGGGGGCGCGGACCACACGGCTGCGCCCCTGGCGGGGCTAATGCAGAATGAAGAATGTTTTTGCGCGAGCCATGCGCCGTCGGCTTCGGTGTCGTCGCGAGCCACGCCGAGGAGCACGACCAGGCCGCGGCCGATCCGGCCCGCGACGCGTCCGTCGATCGTGACGGATGCGGAGGTCACTCGCTGCACCACGGCCCTCACCGGTTTGCCTCCGCTGCGGGACCGTTCATCCGACGGCGAGCGGCACGTGCGGATCAATGTCGGCGTCGTAGTCGATGCCCGCGATGCCGAAGCCGAAGAGGTCAAGGAAGCCGGCGCGGTAACCGGCAATGTCGGTCAGCGCGGCCAGGTTTTCCGTCGTCACCTCGGGCCAGAGTTTTGCGATCTCGGCCTGGACGTCGGGCTTCATTTCGAGATCGTCGATGCGCACGCGGCCCGCGTCGTCGTAAAACAGGCCCGCGCCGCCGTACATCTGTGTTTCGAAGAGACGCTGGATCTGCTCGATGCAGCCCTCGTGCGTGCCCTTCGCCTTCATGATCTTGTAAAGAATCGAAATGTAGAGCGGCACGACCGGGATGGCCGAGCTGGCCTGCGTGACGAGCGCCTTGTTGACCGAAATGAAGGCGCGTCCGTAACCGTTGGTCTTGAGCGTGGCGTCGATGGCCTTCGCGGCGCGTTCGAGGTCGTTTTTCGCGAGACCAATGGTGCCGTTCTTGTAAATCGGCCAGGTGACTTCTGGGCCGATGTAGGAGTACGCCACGGACGTGGCGCCGGGCGCGATGAGACCGGCCTCGTCGAGGGCGTTGATCCACAGTTCCCAGTCCTCGCCGCCCATGACGGCGGTGGTGTCGGCGATCTCGGCTTCGGTCGCCGGCCCGATCGTGATGGTGCTGACGATGCCCTTGTCGGTATCGACGGTCTTGTTGGTGTAGGGCTGGCCGACGGGCTTGAGCACGGATTTATGGATGACGCCGGTCTTCGGATGCGTGCGGCGGGGCGAGGCGAGCGAATAGACGATGAGGTCCACCTGGCCGAGGTCGGCCTTGATGGCGGCGAGCACGTCGGTCTTGAGTGCGTCGGAAAAGGCGTCGCCGTTGAAATTGCGGGCGTAGAGGCCGGCGGCTTTCGCGGCGGCGGTGAAGGCGGCGGTGTTGTACCAGCCGGGCGTGCCGGTCTTGTCGGCATCGGACGGGCGGGAGGGGCGCTCGAAAAACACGCCGAGGGTGGCCGCGCCGGAGCCGAAGGCGGCGCCGATGCGCGAGGCGAGGCCGTAGCCGGTGGAGGCGCCAATCACGAGGACCTTTTTCGGACCGTTTTTCAGCGGCGGCCGGCTTTTCACGTGCGCGATCTGCTCCTGCACATGGGCGGCGCAGCCGGCGGGATGGGCGGTGACACAGACGAATCCACGAACCTTGGGTTTTATGACCATATGAAGGCCGGAGTTTCAAAGACCGGCCGGGCGTGACAAGTAGCAAGTTTGGTCCGCCGTTCCGCCGTTCCGCCGTTCCGTCACTTCGCGCCGGTCCGGAATACCGGGCTGCGCGCCAGCAACCACCCGAGCAGGCCCTGGAAGGCGCCGTGACAGGCCGGGGGGTTGTCGCGTCCGCCCGCCAGGCCGGTTTCGCGAAGGCAGGCGGTCAGTTCGTCGGGCTGGTCGCCGGGCAGCCAGATGCGCCAGAGCGGCCAGAGGTCCTGCGCCGGCCCTGTTGCAGGGTAGTTCGCCTGCGCCCGCGCCTCCGCCTGCGTCTGCGCTTGCGCGGCGAGTAGCGGCAAGACGGCGTCGCAAAAAAAGGTGTCGAGCCGTGTGCCGTTGCCGAGCGCCGCCGCGCCGGTCAGCCGGGCCAGTTCCGTGCGCAACGGGCGCAGCTTCGCGTGTCGCCGCGCCGCCGTCACCTGCCAGTCGTCGTCTCCCCTGCCCTGCTGTTCCGCAGCGCTCGCCGCGGCTGCGGACGCCGCTTGCAGGCGCGGCCAGGCCTCCCGCAAACGCACCGGCCAGTCAGGCGCGGCGGCGACCCAGCGGGCGTATTGTTCCAGCCGCATGCGCGGACGGTTGGCCGGGCGCACGCCGCGCTGCTGCCAGCGTTCGCGCTCCGCCTCCCAAGCGGCGGCGGCGGTACGGTCCGGCGCCGCCCGCCAGGCGGCCAGCGGAAAGGCCGCGGCCACGGCCAGCATCGGCGAGCGGTTCATCCGGTAACCGAGCACTTCCAGCGCGGCGTGGTGGCAGGCGGCTTCCGGGCCGAGGCGGGCGAGGCGTTGCGTGGCGAACCGGACTTTTTGCCGCCAGCGTTTTTCGGCGTGCAACGCGATGCCGTCGAGCAACGCCTCGCGCGGGAGCACGTCCAGAAACGCGCGCAGTTCGGTGGCGGGCCGACCGGCGAGCGTCTCGAACGCTTCCTCCGCGGCGTAGGCTTCGAGGTCCTGGTGGAGCCAGGGAAGCAGCGCGAGCACCGGCAGGCGTCGCCCCTGCGCGCCCGTCGTGAAGGTCTCGTGCGCGGCGGGCGGATACAGCACCACATGCAACACCACATCCGCGTAGGCCGGATCGTGCGCGTGGGCATGCGTCTGCCAGTCGGCGGCGTACAGGTGCAACTCCACATCGCCTGTCAGCGACTGGCCGTCGAGCAGCAGGCGCGCTTCGCGAAAATCCGGACCTGCCAGCCGGTTCCAGCGCCCGGGATGCACGATGCGGAGCGAGCGCCCGTCGGCGGTCCGCAGGGACGCGCAGTCGAAATCGCCCCGCAACCAGATCTTCTGGAGCAGGTTTTCGGAAAACGAAAACGGGCCGTCCAGTCCCGGCATTTCCGCAACCATGCTATCGGGTTCATGCACATCGGCGTTGCCTGTCATGAGGGTCGAGCATCCGGGTCGGGAGCCCGGCCGCAATCGCAATTCATCCTTCCTGCGTCTTCAAGGGGGAGGGGGGGGGAGGTAACTCAAAATGCGCCCTTTCGTAATTTTTCCTGTTTTTTCGCTTGCGGTTTCCGTGCGCCCAAATCTGGAATCCGGCCTTCCCAATCTGGTTCCCGCCCAACTTTCTTCTCCGATCTCCTCTTCTGATCCCCCCCCCCCCCCCTCCCCTCCCAAAGAAAAATGGTGTCCCAGGCAAATCTCGCAGGAAAAATCCATAACAAACATCACTCCGTGATGTTTGTTCGACTTGCGGAACCGCAAGTCGGGTGGGCAGGCATTGGCGCGGTGGACCGCGAGAGGAAAAGCTAGCGTTACCAGCGGCAGCGGGCGCATTTTTCGGGGCGGCGCTGGCGCTGGCACTGACGCTGTTTTCCCTGACGGCGCTGACGGTATTGGCGGAGGCGAAAATCAAAATCCCGCCAACCCCGTCAATCCCGCCAATGCCGCGTTATGGCGACTGGACGTCGGCCTACATCGGCGGTGGCGGATGGCTACAGGAAATCGTCATCAGCCCGGCCAATCCGGACCGCATTTATTCCTATGTGGATATGGCGGGGATTTTTCGCAGCGACGACGGCGGCGAAA
>JAISAX010000906.1 GCA_031266495.1 Opitutaceae bacterium | reverse complement strand
GGGGGGGGGGGGGGGGGGCGTTGCGCCGCGTTTCCGGCGGGAGCAGATCGGGGATGCCGGTGTAGTCAATGGATGTTGGCGCCCAAAACGCGGCGCGTGAAAAATCGGACAGATGATCGTTGGCATTTTTTTTGAAGATTTTGTTCAGGAACGGTTCTTGCGGCGTACGGAAAACGAACTCGAAGCCGGGTAGTTGGATATCGCCGCGCAGAAACAGGATCGAGGCGGCGGGAAACAGCGCCGCGACGGCGGGGTCGCAGGCGACGTTGAGCGAGTTGATGTTGGACGCGTCGTAACGGAACGAACCGTCGTGAGAGAACGCGAACAGGTACGAGGCGTCGTGCCCGGCGGCGGCGGCGAGCGCGATTTGCCAGATAATCGCGGCGCCGCGGGTGATGCCTCGGGTGTTGGTCATGTTCCACTCGTTGAGAACGAACGGGCGCCCGCGGATTTTGCCGAGCGCGAGGCGTGTGGAACGTCCCTCGGCGCCGTGCGGCGGTTTTTGCAAGCAATCCGCCCCGCCGTAGGGGTGCAGCGCGGTGTAGTCCATTCCGGAATTGGCGGCGACGATCGCAATGCTGCCTTTGTCGCCGTGCATCCAGTTGGTGCCCGTCACCGGAATGCGCACGCCCTCGGCGCGGAGGTGTTCGCGGATGCGCTCGTAGTACGTCCCCATCATCTGGATTTTGAAGCGCGCCACGAGTTCGCCCGGCGCGTCGGCGTAACCGGTTTCCGGAAGGTTTCGCGCCGTAGTCCATTTCCTGAACATGTCCGAATAAACGGCGCGGTAGGGGGGCGGGAGATGGTGGTAAATGTCGTGCGTGAACGGGTCGTTTTCGTTGACGATTTCCGTGCTGGCGAAAACGGGATCGTCCTTCCAGGCGAGGCCGGTGTAGTTGTTTTTGTGATTCCACAGGCGGGAAAAGAACTTTTTTTGCCAGTCGGAAAGCGGCTTGTGATCGTAAAGGTAGGCGCTGGTTTTGAGGCCGAAGGTGAGTTTTTCAAAATCCGGGAAACCGTCCTCCGTGCCGAAACGGACGGACGTGATGCCGTCCATGTGGACGTAAATCCCGCGCTGCTTGAACTGGCTGATGAGGTAGTCCATCCGGTCCAGTAACTCGTCGTCGAACTCCTGGTGTTTCGCGGGAAGTTCCGAACGTTTCCAGAGGCCGTGCCCCGGCTGGTCGCTGTCAATGTGATGAAAGCGCACGGCATTGGCGCCGAGAGCGGCGATGCGGTCGGCGAGAATTCGCGCGTTTTCTTTCGTCGGGAATTTTGCGCCGTGGACGAGTTGCACGCCGTTGAAACGCGCCCGCGCGCCGGTTTCCGCGAATTGAAATTGCCCGTCCCTGGCGATGACAAACCCGTGTTTCCCGGCGGGCGCGTCGAGGACGTTTCGGGAAACATCATCGAAAGCGGAGCCGAGAACGGGGACGCGCGCGGGGAACCAGCCGTCGTGCGAATTCGTAAACCTGAACGCCGCCGGCGACAGGCGCTCGGCGCCGGCGGGAAACGCGAGTGTCGCGCCAAACGTGTCCTCCTCTTTTTTCGCCGCCACGCCGGCGCGAGTGAAACCGAGGACAACGACGCCGTTGAAATGCGTGAGCGAGCAACCGCCAATCCCCTCGAAATTGACGAGCGAAAAACGGTTTCCCGAAGCGAACACAACCGTGACTTCGCGCGGATTTCTGTTGTGCGTGAAATCGTCATACGGACTCGCGAGAGAGATTTTCCTGCCGTCAATGAAAACGGAGACGGGCGCGTTTTCCTCAAAAAAGAGAGCGAATCCCGCTTCGTTTAACACGCCGTATTCCTGTTTTTTCTTGTCCGGAAAAGTTGTCCACGAAAGGCGCAACGCGGCGGGAGTGGCGGCGGCGGCGAGAGTGGCGGGAGTGGCGGGAGTGGCGGCGGCGGGTGAGGACGGGTGATGAGGGGGGGGAGGGGGGGCGGCGCTCATTTCGTAGCCGTTGCCCAGAACCATCCCGCGCATTTTGAACCCCGCGTTCGCGTCCGCCCGCGCGTCCGTGTCGCTGCCACCACTACCGCCGCCGCCACTGCCGCCGGTTGCCGGTCGCGGAAACTCCGCCGCGCGGGAGAGCCAGGCGGAGTTTTTCGTCTGCCGCTGAATCTCCCAGTTGCCTGTTTTTGTGTAAAATTCCAGAAGCACTTCCGCGTTGTTTTCGCGAATGCGCAGCCCGTCGCCACCATCGCCACCGTCGCCGGCAGTGGCGTCGCCGATGTGAATCGCGCCCGCGTCGGAACATCCGAACGCCAGGCGCGGTTGCTCCGGTTCAGCGGATTGGATCGTCGAGGCGAAGCCGGTCAGGGCAAGGGCGGCGATGGCAAATGCGCGGGACGCGGTTGGCGTCCTGGCCGGAAATTTTCGGGAGAGATGATGTATTTTGTTTTTCATGACGGTTGCGTCGCGCGGAATTGTCCTTGGTGCCGGACCTGATCGATCAACAAACAGCAAGGAGAGGGGAACGCAAAAAGAACTCGCATGGATACATAACCAAAACCAACCCGGAATTTCGCGTGCGGGGTTGCGGCGTATCTCGAAAACCGGACAAGCAAGATGCCGTCGCACGGGCATCTTGCCCGAGGGACGGCGAAGCCGCCGGACCGGAGTGGCGCGGGCGTCCCGCCCGCAAGCGTTGCCTCTCCGCCTCCCGCCTCCCGCCTCCCGTCCTCCCGCCATCCCGCCATCCCCGGATTGCCCGGCGAGACGCCGGGCAAAGCACGCGAGACGCGTGCTCTCCCCGGACCTTCCCGATCGACGCTTAACGCTTACCAGGCGACGCCCCTGCCTGCGGTCTGCGCAACGTCAGTTACATCACTGACGATACGGGAAGCCGCCGCTCTCAAGGTTCCGCCTGCGTAACTTCAGTTACATCAGGGTGCCATTTTGCCGGGCTTCCTTTTCGGCAGGTTTACGGGCGTCAGCGGTTTTTCTCCCCTGAGGACGGCGGCGACGTTTTTGACGCAGAGCAGCCGGGCCGCCTGGCGCGCTTCACGAGTGCCGCCACCCAGATGCGGGGTCAGAATTACCTTTTCGTTGCGCAGCAGGTCCGGATGAATCTCCGGCTCGAACTCGAAAACATCCAGCCCCGCTCCGCCCAGCCGGCCGCCTTCGCCCAGCGCGGCGGCCAGCGCCTTTTCGTCGATCACCTTGCCGCGCGCCATGTTGATGAGGACGGCGCCTTTTTTCACGAGGGCCAGGCGTTCCGCGTTCAGCAGATGCCGCGTCCCGGCGGTCAGGGGGAGGTGCAACGAGATAAAATCGCTTTCACGTAACAGGTCTTCCAATACACGGTATTCCGGATCGTCCGAGGCCGTGCGCCGGCACCAGACGATGTTCATGCCGAAGGCGCGCGCCCGCCTGGCGACCGCCTGGCCAATCCTGCCATATCCCACAATCCCGAGCGTCTTTCCGGCCAGTGTCGTGCCGTCCCATACGCCGGGCTGGAACGATTTCCACAAGCCGGCGCGGACATGGCTGTCCGCCTCCACGAGGCGCCGTGCCACGCCGAGGATCAGGCCCAGCGTGCAGTCCGCCGTCGAGTCCACGAACGCATCCTGCACATTGGTCGCCCAGACGCCGCGCTCCGCCATCGCCTGCAAATCCAGGTTGTCGGTGCCGAGGGCCACGTTGGCCACGATTTGCAGGCGCGGGGCGGCTTCGAGCAGTTCCCGGTCCACCCGCAGCTCGGCCTGATTGATGATGGCGTCGAGGGTGGGCGCCAGCCGCATGACCTCGGCCCGCGACATCAGGTCTCCTCCGGACGGCCCCTGGAGGATGTTTGCCAGACCTGTCAGGGGTTCCAGTAGTCCGGATGGCACTTCGTTGGTAATCAGTACATGATACATGGGTTGTTTTCCTCGGGATTGCATTTCGCCGGAGACCGGGGGGGGGGGGGGGGACCGGTCAGATGTAGAATGCCCGGTCTTTCGGCGCGGCGTGCAGTCCGGGGTGGGCGTCCAGTTCGCTTTCGTTGATGTCGAAACCGAGACCGGGGCGATCGGGCAGCACAAAATATCCGTCCTCGACCGGCAACGGATGCGACAGGCACCTGTCCCGCCACGGCACGTCCTTGAGCATGAATTCCTGGCGGAAAAAGTTGGGAACCGTCGCCATCGTGTGCGCCGAGGCGATGGTGGAAATCGGTCCGTTGGGATTATGGGGGGCGATGGGGACGTTGTACGTTTCGGCCAGGTTGGCCATCTTGCGCATTTCGCTGATTCCGCCGCAACGGGTGATGTCGGGCATGACAACATCGGCGGCGTGCTTTTCCAGAATACCGCGCAGCATGAAGCGGGAATGCAGGCGCTCGCCCACGCACACCGGCAGCGGGATTTTCCGGCGGATGTCCGCTATGGAATCCGGGAACTCCGGTGGCGCGGGTTCTTCGTACCACATGCAGTTGAAATTCAGCCTGGCCAGTCGTAGTGCCATTTCCACTGCGACGGGGCCGTTCAGGAACGCGTGCGTTTCTATCGCGATGGCGACCCCGGGACCGACCGCTTCGGCCACGGCGGCGACAACATCGATCGCCGTCTGTTTCTGCGCTTCGCTCAGGCCGTTGTTGTCGTGCAGATTTTCTCCATACCAGTAATTGACATGCGCGAAGGGGTCGAACTTGAGCGCGGTAAATCCCTGCTCCACGACCTGGCGGGCCTGCCGCGCATAGTCATCCGGATTATGTCCTCCGTCGATGAACCAGTAATTCGCGTAGAGCCGCACTTTTTCCCGATAGGCCCCGCCCAGAAGCTGCCAGACGGGCAGGCCGGCGCTTTTGCCCTTGATGTCCCAGAGCGCGATGTCCATCGCGCTGATTGCGGAAAGCAGCGGGCCGGCCTGCCCCAGCCAGTTCATGTCCCGATAGACCTTTGTCCAAAGATAATCGATACGGCGGGCGTCCTGGCCGCGGATAAACTCTCCGACATGCCGGCAGGCTGCCTCGACGAGCGGCGCCCCCGGCCAGTTGGTCGCTTCGCCCCAGCCGTGCAGGCCGGAAGCGGTTTCGATCCTGAGCAGGGTCCAGTTGTATTTGATGCCCTCGACGAGCCAGACTTTCGTGTCCGTGATTTTCATGACATTGCAGGGTTAAAAAATTCCGTAACGGTTCCACGCCTCCTGGGCTCCCATCCCCGCCTTGATCGCCTTGAACACGGTTTTTTCCCCGTGCGCCTTTTCCAGCGCCCGGGTGAAGACTTCCGTTTCGATTTCGCGAGGCACAACACATACGCCTTCCAGGTCGCCAAAAATGATGTCGCCGGGACGGACCTCCACCGCGCCGATCCGGATGCGGCAGCGAAAGTCCATTACCTTGCCGCGGGGCCTTTGGTCCTGGGCGTAGCGACCGAGGGAGAAACATGGAAAGTTCAGTGAGCAGATACCGCGTGTATCGCGTGACCATCCGTCCACCACGGCGCCGGCGGCGCCGCGATTCAGCGCCGCCGTGCTCATCAGTTCGCCCCACAGCGCGTAGGCCGGCGAGGCTCCTGTGCAAATGTACACCTCGCCGGGTTTCAGTTCGTCCAGCGCCCGGAGCATCAGGCCGAACGGGCGGTTGAGAAGTTCATTGGCTCTGTCCGGTCCTTCTCCGCCGGTGTCGTCCGCTTCGAGCACCGGCATGGCGCGTCCGATAACGACCATGTCGTCGCGCAGGGGTTGTATCCGCGGAGGCAGGAACTGGTCCTGCCGTCCCATCAGATCCATGATGTCGCCCACGACGGCGGTGTAGAGTTCCTTGCGGGCCAGGCCGAACAGGCCGATGTCGTTTTTCCAGAGCATGGGAGGTTTCTTTTGTCCGAAACTTTCCGTTCGCTTCTGCGGATACAAGCCCGTATAGCAGCTCAAAATGTCCGATAATCAGACGATTTACGGTAATCCCAAACAGATTTCCACTACGCTTCTCCGGGGGCTGGATGTCCTTTCCCTGCTGTTGTCCACCGGAGAGGGACTGGCGCTCCCGGAGATTCTCCTGGCGATGAACGAGCCTCGCTCGAACGTATTGAGATTGCTCCGGAGTCTTCTGGTGTACGGCCTGGTGGAGCGTTCCGGGCGCCTGTGGCGCGTATCCGCTTTGTTCGACTCTTGGGGGTTGCGGGGACGGCACCAGATTTTGCGAATGAAGTACCGTCCGGTTCTGGAAAAAATCGCGAGGGCAACCGGGGAGTTGACTCTCTTGGGGCTGCACGAGGGAAACGGGATGGTCCATCTTGATTACATCGAATCGGATCACGTCATCCGGGTGGCGCCGGCACCGCAGACGCGTCATAACCTGCGGGTCAGCGCCATCGGGAAACTGGCCTTGAGCCGCCGTCCCGACTTGTGCGAGGCGATTACCGACAAGAGGCTGAAAAGGGAGCTGGAGGAGGTGAGGAAAACCGGCGTGGCCTGGAACCGTGAGGAATCGGTCAAGGGCATGATCGTGCTGGCGCATCCTGGCCTGAACAATACGCCGAGCGAGCCTATGATCGCGGTGGCCTGGCCGGTTTTCCGTTTTTCGGAAAAGAAAGCCCAGGCGGCAGCAAGATCGATCAGAAGTGCCATGAAGCTTGCCTGCAACACCTCTGAAATCCTGGATAATAAATCATCCGAGGCGGTATGGCGCAGAAATCGGGGTCTGCCCAGAATGGCGCTTAGATAAGGGGGTTGGTCGTTGTTTTGAGAGGTGATTTCCAATGCATGAAGTAATCCGATGTCGGCCTGAATTTCAGAGAGATTTTCCCTCTCAAAAGGTGGATGGATT
>JAISAX010000902.1 GCA_031266495.1 Opitutaceae bacterium | reverse complement strand
GAACCATAGAGGAAAAAACGCCCCCCCACCCCCCCCCCCTCCCCTTTTTTTCACGCATTGACATCCCCGTGCGAATGCAAGGCCCATCCGGCACGCGCCGTTTCAAAAACGGCCTCATTTACGACAACATCGACTCGCATGAAGTCCGGCTCACCTTTGAAAAAACACTGCGGGCGCGGTTTGTTAAATTCCGCATCCGCCAAGCCTCGGAACGTCACCCGCCGCGAATCTCGCGATACGAAATCTTCGGCTCGGCCAACGGCGCCCAAGGTTCACTCACTGCGACATTTGCCCCCCAAAGACTCGTCGCATGGGGGGATGTGATTGCTAAAGGCTCGGGCATTTCGCGTATCGAATGGCGTCCTGCGCCAACAACGGCGGAGGCTGGCGAGTGGAGCCGCCTGGAAAGCCGGAAAATCCCGTCGCCCGCATCAGTGCCCGGAATCCAACTACGCGTCTTTTTGGAAAACACACCGGCAATCGCCGCCCGGCTCGACGAACTCGGGGTCACGCTGGACGGCGTTGTGGCAGGCGCGCCGGAACCGCTCGTGCCCGCGCTCGACACGCAAGTAGCCAATCGCAAACCCACGTTGCTTTGGTCGGGCGGCGTCAATTCCGGTTTTCTGGCTGCCTCTCGATGGCGCGTCCAGATTTCCCGAACTATTTCTTTTGCACCGGAAGGCACCAAAACCTTTACAGACATTCCCGATGCGCAAATCACCGTCGATCCTGGCAGCCTTGCCGCCGCCTCCCCGCTTTTGACAGGAAGCAAGCTTTACTGGCGTGTCGGACGTTTGAATACGGAAGGGGAAATCGAGATATGGTCGGCACCATCGACATTCACGCTCGGCGACATCCCCGCGCCTCGTTACAACGATTCGCCATTCGGGATGAACATGGGGTTGGACGCACGCCCTTGGGGCCGGGAGATCGCCCGGGACGCCGGCTTCAAATGGGTGCGTCTCGACATCCCGTGGTACAAGGTTCAACCGGAATCCGGTGAATGGAACTGGCAGCGCAAGGACCGGATGGTCGCCATTGCGCGCGAACAAAACATCAGCCTTCTCGGCATCCTTGGCTATCCCCCCCGCGACCAAAGCACCGTTCCTGCAGGCCGGGACAACTGGCGCACCTGGCCGCCTGCCAGTGAAAGCGCGTGGGTCGATTTCATTACCAGGTGTGCCACACGATACCGGAACGACGTCGCGGCATGGGAGATCTGGAACGAGCACAATCACCGGGGCTTCTTTTCCGGCACGCCGGAACAATACGCCCGGTTGCTTCAGCTCGCATACATAACGGTCAAAAACATCAGCCCCGATGCGCTTGTCACCTTTGGAGGGCACGCCGGATTTTCGCCACATTATCTCGACAGAGTAACTGCCGCCATCGGTGACGGCTATTGGGACATCCTCAACTGGCACTGCTATCCGGGCATGCCCGATGATCCCTATTATCAGAATTGGCTCACTGCTGTATTCGATTATCAGCGACGGAACGCTGTCAACAAGCCCATATGGTTGACTGAAATCGGATCAATGCGTCGCAGCCTGCCCGGAGGGAAGGTCGATCCCGTCGAAGAAGATAAAATTGCCGCCGTCACCGTTGCCCACCTCGTTGCCAATCTCCGGACATTTCCGGGAGCCGCTCCTGATCGCATCGACAAAATATTCTGGTTTCAGCTCATCGAAGGTCACGGATACGGCAAACCGCAACCATGGGCGATGGTCATTGACAAAACCGACCCGCAAACACCCCCCGACCGCCTCCCGGTTTTTAAAGCCTATGCCCACGCCGTCCGTCTGCTCGATGGTGCGCAGTGGCTGGATACGGAGAAAAAGGAAGGCGTCGTGTGGCATCATTTTCGCGTGAAGCCTGCGAAGACGGCAGAAAACACCGGCGACGGCTGGACCGATCTTTATGTGATCTGGGCGGCGTATCCTTGGCGCAATGACATCTCGCTCGAACCGGAAGCCTCCCGTCTCGAACTTCGCGATATGTATGGCAACCGCCTCCCCGCTTCTTCCCCCGGTGTCACGCCTTTGCTGGTGAAGCGCGATGTTTATTTTATCCTGTCCGTTGGTCCTTGCGAGATTGCCGGCGAACGTCCGGGGCGCTGACCGGTTGCTGCAACGGTGGAAAGGTGCGGTCCCGCATATTTTATAAGGTCAGCTTCAAGTTTCATATCATTTTGTAAGGGAATTACTCGCGACGCTCGTGCATTGTATGTGTGCTCTGTCACAAGGGAATTCCCTACATTGCAAACGATTCCGGATTTCAGACACAATCGCATGCATTTCCTGAAAATTGAACAGATGGGTAGCAAAGAAAAACAAGAGCAAGAGAACCGGATCTTTCAACATAATTCGTTTATCTACAAATTATTATAAATTTCTAATAATTTCTGCTGGAAATCAGCTAGAATCAGGTAGAAATGGCTATAAATAATGTGAACATTATCCAAAATGTCTTCATTGGCCAAGCTTGCGGGCATACCAGGCTTTGCGCGCCGCCTGCAGATCTCTCTTGGCCGGCGGCTTGCGGTTGGTGTGAAAACTGCCGTAAAGCGCTTGGGTCGAGGAAGCCGCCGGTTCGATGATCACTCGATTTCCCTCGAATCGATAGAGAAGTTTATCGACTGGATCGATATGAAGGAACTCCCTCACTTTCGCAGGAATTGTGGTCTGCCCGTTTTGGGACAAGGTGGAGGTGGTCATGGGAAACGCAGTGATTCTTTAGTTTGGAGAGTTTTCCTTGATTTGGCCCAAACGTCAATCATGGCGCCGTTCTTAAAGGTCGGGAGGTCGGGAGTGTGAAAGAAAGCAAGGTTGAGCCGCAGCCAGCGAATCCGCTTCGCGGAGCATTTTTACGGTCAATCCTCCCGAAATGGCCCGCTTCGCAGGCCGGTGATGACTTTCGACTTTCTGACTTTTGACCTTCGACCGCCCGTCAGGGAGCCAGCGCGGTGAACGGCGGCCACGGCAGGTTGCGGAGCACGGCGAACGTGATGCCGATGCCGAGCAACCACCACGCGGTCGAGGCCGGCAGGGGAGGAGGTCGCCAGCGATTGTGACGAAGGGCGTGCCACTCCGGGCGGAGCAGCACGATTGCGGCGACCAGCAGGACGGGCAGGCCGAGGAGGTTGTGGCTGAAGGCGGCGCGCCACTGGCCGTGCAGGAACGCATGCAGGGCGCGCGTGATGCCGCAGCCGGGGCAGTACCAGCCGGTCGCCCGGTTAAAGAGACAGGGGAAATACAGGCTGCCGGGGCCAGGCGGGCGGAACCACAGGGCAACCGCGCCGCCCAGGGCCGCTACCAAGGCGGCAAGGGCGAGCGTTCGCGGAGCGGACGCAACGGCCAAAAAACGCGACAGACACGAAACCGCTCCGGCATACGGCGGTTGCGCGCCGCCGCCGCCGCTGCTGCTGCCGTCGTTGTCGTCGGTTGGACGGGGACCGGGAAGCGGAGGCGGAGTGGTCACTTGCCGTTTTCCAGGGTTTTCCAGGGTTTCCCGGAGTTCAGAACCGCCCGAAGCCGGACAGGCCGCCGCCCACGACGGCAAAAAGAATCCATAACACGCCGGCGGCCAAGGTGACGCCGGCGGAGATCCATGCCCACATCCTGGCCTTGCGGGCCGAATCTTCCGCTCCGGCATAGTCGCCGCTGGCGTATTTGGAATCGACCTGCGCCGCGAAGATGATCGCCGGGATGCCAAACGGCCAGCAACAGAACAAGGTGGCGAGGATGGCCCACACGAGATGGTTGGCGGGCTTGGGCGGGCGAGGAGAGGAAGGCCTGGCGGAGGCGTCGGCAACGGGCTGGCGGAGGGGGCTGCCGTGCCCGGCGACCGGGCGCGGGCGAAGGGTGAGCGGCGTGGAGTCGGGAGAGCCTTCGCTTTCGCCGGCTTGGGCCGGATTGCTGATTTCCGGGATGGCGGCGATGTCGGGAAGCGAGGGCAGGTCGGGCAACGCGGGCGTATCGTCGCCGGTCATCGGGGGCGGTGCAGCCGGGAGGATTTCGGCGAGCGTTTTCCAGGCGGGCATACCCTCTTTCCAGACGAAGTCGCCGGACCGGAGTTCACCCCGTTGATACAGGGCAATGATTTCCTCGAGTGTCCAGGCGCCGATTTCCTTACCATCACGACCTACGCGGTATTTCATGGCCGGAGACGAAAACGGATTATCGCGCCGGGCGGAATCCTGAAATTCACACGGTCCCGTGTCCGCCCTGCCTCATTCTGCCTGACTTCAGTTAAGGAACTGTAAGGAAATAACCTGTTCAATTTGGACAAAGTGATCAGACAAACCGGGGGGACCGCTAAAGAACGCTAAAGAACGCTAACATAATACAATACAGGGGGTTTGGTTTTAGCGTTCTTCAGCGTTCTTTAGCGGTCCCCCCCGGTTTGGAATCAGTGTCCTGTGTAACAATTGAACAGGTTATTTGGGCACGATTCCTTATAAGCGCGATGGAGACGTTCATGCGCGGCGTGTTTTTTTGTGCTGGTTTTTTTGGCCATTCTTCCCTCCGTTTGCCTTCGGTTGCGGCTGCGCCGCTCTGTGTCCTTTGCGTAAAAAAAACCGGCGGGCTACATAAAAAAGGGCAAAATTCAGGTGTTTACCTGACTACCGCCCGTCCCGGAAATCTGGCAGAGTAGGCACTTTTACTGCATCCGCACGCCTCATGACGACCCGCCTCCACGCCCGATCCGCTCTCCGTAACACAGCGGAACCGTGCGCGAAAAAAGTTACGCAAGTACCAGTAACAGCGTCCGTGGGGGGGGGGGGGGGGGGGGGGGGGGGGGGGGGGGGGGGGGGGGGGGGG
>JAISAX010000866.1 GCA_031266495.1 Opitutaceae bacterium | reverse complement strand
CCCCCCCCCCCCCCCCCCCCCCCCCCCCCCCCCCCCCCCCCCCCCCCCCCCCCCCCCCCCCCCCCCCCCCGGCGCGTCACATCGCCTTCCGCCGGAAGACCACGTTTGCCGCCGTCAGGGTGATCGCTCCGATCAGCAGCAGCGGCCAGGCCAGCTCCGCGACGTGCGCCGGACTCGCGTCCTTCAGGTACACCGCCTTCACCACCTCCATGAAGTGCCGCACCGGATTGATCCACGAAATGTGCTGCAAAAACACCGGCATGTTCTCCACCGGCGCCGCAAACCCCGACAACATGATCGCCGGCATCATGAAACCGAACATCCCCAGAAACGCCTGCTGCTGCGTCGCGCAGATCGACGAAACAAATAGCCCCACGCCGGCCAGCGCCAGCGCGTAGAACAGGATGCCGCCGTACAGCAGCAGCAGGCTGCCCTGGAACGGCACCCGGTACACAAACACCGCCGCCAGCAGGATGAGCGTCGCCTGAAACGCCGCCACGAGCACCGCCGGCGCAATTTTCCCGGCCATGATCATCCCGGGCGTGAGTGGCGACACCAGCAACTGGTCAAACGTCCCCTGCTCGCGCTCGCGCGCCACCGACAGCGCCGTCACCACCAGCACGCCCACCGTCGTGATAATCGCGATCAGGCACGGCAGGACGAAGTCGGGGTAATCGAGATTCGGGTTGAACCGGTTGCGCGTCACCAGGGCGTCATCCCGCGCAGCCGGGCTGGCGCCAATGCCAATGCCATCGCCAACCGCCAGTTCCGTCACGATCTGGCGGATACAGCCCGCGGCGATCTGTCCGCTGTTGGACCGCCGTCCATCCAGCACGACCTGCAACCGCGGCGCATCGCCACGCGCCACCCGGCGGGAAAAATCCGGCGGGATGCGCACCGCCGCCAGCGCCTGCTGCTCCCCGATGGCGCGCGTCAGCTCCGCCTCGCTCCGCAGGAAAATGATTTTCGCAAACGTGCGCCGCGCCGCGCCGAGCCGTTGCACCAGCCCGATGGCCGCCGGACCGCCATCCTCGTCGTAAATGGCAAGGGTGGCGTTCTTCACCTCCAGCGTCGCCGCCAGCGGGAACAGCGCCATCTGTACGAGCACCGGCATGACAAGCAACAGCTGTCCCTGGCGGTCGCCAAGCAATGTCTGCAATTCCTTGCGGACGAGAACGAGAATGCGGCGCAGGGTGTCCATGTCCATGGGTCAGTCGTCCAGCCTCCTCTTTGTTTTCAGGGCGGTGATCCCCAGGAACAGCACGGCGGTGGCGCCGAGGAAAACCAGGCACGGTCGCAGCACCGGCCACAGGTCGCCCGCCAGGAAAATCGTCCGGATCGCCGTCACGAAATAGCGCGCCGGGATCACGCTGCTCGCCATGCGGACCGGCGCCGGCATCGACGCGATCTCGAAGAGGAATCCCGACAACATCATCGCCGGCAAAAACGCCGCCATGAGCGCGGCCTGCGCCGCATTGAACTGGTTGCGCGTCACCGTGGAGAGCAGCAGCCCCATCCCCAGCACGCTCAGCAAAAACAGCGACCCGGCCGTCCAGAGCGCGAACAGTGATCCGCGAAATGGCACGCCCATCACGCCGCGCGCCACCGCCACGCACAGAAACAGCACCGCCATGCCGAGCACGTAGCAGGGCACGATCTTGCCCAGGAGCATCTCGGCCCGCGTGACCGGCGATGCCAGCAACGTCTCCATCGTCCCGCGTTCCCACTCGCGCGCCACGACGAGCGCCGTGAGCAGCGCGCCGATGACCGTCATGATGATCGTGATCGAACCCGGTATCAGGTAATGGCGGCTCTCCGCGGTCGGGTTGAACAAAAATGTCTGCTCCAGCGAGATGGCCTGCGCGGCGGCCTGCGCGGCGGGTGGAGGTTTTACGTTTCCGGAATCGTCCGCACGGTGCTCCAGCCAGCCCTGCCAGGCGCCGAGCACGTAAGCCTGCACGAAGCCGGCCGTGTTGGGTTCCGAACCGTCGGCCACGAGCTGGAGCGGCGCGGTCGCGGCGCCCTCGCGCTCCACGCGCGCGGAAAAATCCGGCGGGATCACCACGTATCCGCGTATCCGCGACCGCGTCAGCGCTTCGTCCATCGCGCCGCGGTCCGCGAACGCCCGCACGTCGAGGCAGGGCGATCCGACAAAACTCGCCGCCAGCCTCCGCGCCTCCGCAGACGTGTCCTCGCAGAGCAGCCCGATGCGTGCTCGCCCCGTGTCGAGATCGAGGCCGTATCCGTAAATGAACAACATGACCACGGGCAGGATGAACGCGATGAGGAGGGTCGCGGGGTCGCGCACGGTTTGCAGCGATTCCTTCCGGCAAAGGGCGGCGAGACGGCGGAGGTTCATGGTCCGCCCCCTCCCCCCCCCTCCCGCCCTTCCCGCCCCTTCCGCTCTTCCTCCCGCTCCTCTCGCTCTTCCCGCCTCTCTCGTTCTTCCCTCTCGCCCCGCTCCACCAGCGTGACAAACGCCTCTTCCATCGTTTCCGCGCCGGTCCGCCGTTTCAGTTCCGCCGGGGCGCCGTTGGCGATGAGATGTCCGCGGTACACCAGCCCGATCCGGTCGCAGTATTCGGCTTCGTCCATGAAATGCGTCGTCACCATCACCGTGACGCCGCACGCCACCGCCGCACGGATGTGGGACCAGAATTCGCGGCGCGTCACCGGGTCAACGCCCGATGTGGGTTCGTCGAGAAAGAGCAGGTCCGGCCCGTGCATCATGGCGCAGGCCAGCGCCAGCCGTTGCCTGTACCCGGGTGACAGCGAATCCGCCTTCGCCGCGAGGTGCGGCCCGAGGTGAAAACAGTCCGTCACCGCGGCGATCGCCTCGCGCTGCGCCCGTCCGGCGAGGCCGTAGGCTCCGGAAAAAAATGCCAGGTTCTGCGCCACCGTGAGGAGACCGTAGAGCGAGAATTTTTGTGCCATGTAGCCGATCCGCTGCCGCGCCTGCGCGGGGCTGTGTCGCAGGTCGATCCCCGCCGCCATCGCGTGGCCGGAGGTCGGCGCGAGCAGGCCGCAGAGCATCCGGAAGGTGGTCGTTTTCCCCGCGCCGTTGGGACCGAGCAGCCCGTAGATTTCCCCGCGCTTCACTTCAAGGGTGATGCGGTCGGCCGCCGTGAAGTCGCCAAATGTGCGCGTCAGGTCGCGCGTGGCGATCACGGTGGAACCGTCGCGCGGGATGTCGCGCAGGATGCCGGCCAGCGGCGATACTCCCGCCGGCGCTCCCGCCTGCGCTCCGCCGAGAAGCCCGATGAACGCATCCTCGAATCGCGGCTTCTTCCCTCCCGCGCCGCCTCCCGCGCCTCCCGCGCCTCCCGCACCTCCCGCACCGCCGCTGCCGGACGCCCGGGAGATCAGTTCCGGGGGCGCGCCGGAAAAAAGCGTTTTCCCCTCGTTGAGCAGCAGCACGTCGTCGCACCGTTCGGCCTCGTCGAGGCAGGCGGTGCTCAGGATGACCGCGATGCCTTCGCCCGACAACTCGCGCATCATGCGCCACAGTTCGCGTCGCGAGATCGGGTCCACGCCCGCGCCCGGTTCGTCGAGGAGCAGCAGCTTTGGCGCGCCGGACAGCGCGCAGGCCAGACCGAGTTTTTGTTTCATGCCGCCGGAGAGTTTTCCGGCCAGCCGGTCCGTGAAAGGGGCGAGGCCGGTGAACGTCAGCAATCGCTCGAAGGTGGCCCGCCGCTCCGCGCCGACGAGGCCGCGCAGGTCGGCGTGGAGGGTGAGGTTTTCCTGAACGGTGAGGTCTTCGTACAATCCGGATTTTTGCGGCATGTAGCCCACCCGCCCGCATCCCCGCAGCGCGGCGGCCTCGCGCACCGGATCATGGCCCAGTACCCGGATGGTGCCGGTATCGGGTTTCAGCAGCCCCGCCATCAGCCGCAGCAGGGTGGTTTTGCCCGCTCCGTCCGGTCCGACAATCCCCGCGATCCGCCCGCGGCGAATCTCCGCCGACACGCCTTCCAGCGCCGGTTTCGGCAGGCCGGGAAAGGTCCGGGTAATGTCGTTCAGGGTGACGGCTGGCATGGGGGGGAGGGGGGGGGGGCAGGGGCGGGGTTCGGGGGATCGACAGGTTTCGACGGGGTTCGACGGGGTTGGAGGGGGGCGGTGGGGACGGTGGGGTTCGAGGGGGGCGGTGGTGCGCGGGGAATGGGGCGTGCCCGCGTAATGTCGGTTTTTCCGGTTTCAGCTTTCAGGCTTTCCGGTTTCAGCCTTCAGGCTTTCCGCCTTCAGCCTTTTCACACGCACCGTCACCGGCATCCCCTGCCGGAGTTGCGAATCCGGGTCCGTGATCACGATCCGCAGGCGATAGACCAGCGAGGTCCGCAGGTTTTCCGTTTGCACGGTCTTTGGAGTGAATTCGGCTCGCGGAGAGACAAAACCGATGGTGCCGCGATACGGTTTGCCGGGCCGGGCGTCCGTCAAGACCTCGACTTCCGAGCCGGGCGCCACCGCGCCGAGGTCCGGCTCGTCCACCCAGGCGCGCACCCGCACCGGACGGTCGAGCGAGAGCGTCAGCACCGTCGCACCGGGTTGCACGATGCTGCCCGGCTCCAGCGCGCGCGTGGAGAGCGTGCCCGACGAGGGCGAGGTCAGCGTGGTGTCGTCGAGGTTGATACGGGCCGCCGCCAGCGTGGCGCGCGCGGCGTCCGCCAGCGCCCGGGCGCGGGCAATGTCCTCGGCGCGATAGCCGGCCTCCTGCAGGGCGAGGTTCGCTTCGGCCGCCTGGAGTTGCCTGGCGGTCTCCGTCTGGCGTGCGAGGCGGTCGTCGTGCTCTTCCTGCGGGATGACGTTTTTGGCGATCAGTGCCCGGGCGCGGTTGGCGTTGAGCGTGGCGTTGGCATGGATGGCTTCGGCCTGGCCGGCGCTGGCGCGGGCTTGCGCGATTTCCTCGGGACGGTAGCCGGCGGCGAGGCGTTGCGCATCGGCCTCCGCCGCCGCCAGCGTCGCCCCGGCTTGTTCGACGGCGCGGGCATAAGGTCCGGCATCCAGCCGCGCCAGCACCGCGCCGGCGGCGATGGCGTCGCCTTCGTCGTGGAGCACTTCGGTCACACGTCCGGCAACGCGGAAACCCAGGTTCACCTCGCGAATGTCCACGTTGCCGTACAGGGTGAGGACGCCGCCGCCGCTGCCGTCGCTGCCGCCGTCAGGCGCGGGACGCAGCCCGAAAAACCACGCCAGCCCGGCGACCGCAACAAGCAGGAGAACGAGAACAGGAAGTTTCTTTTTCATGAAAGGATGGCGGAGGTGATCGCAGGTGAGAGGGGGCCGGAACACAGTGGGCATCAATGTTGTGTTCGAGCGCGTCGCCAATGGTGTCGGCATCCTCGGACGTGAGTCCGGTGTGCCCGATGTCCCGATGACCGCCAAGCCTGAACCGCCGCCCGAACCATAGTGTACCCTCTTCCGGTTTGTCCTGTCGCCCGCAGCCGCAACCTTGTCCGGCGCGCCGTTTGCCCTTGCGGAGTAGTCCGCAACCTTGCCCCGCAACCGGTTTTGGCGACCTTCGACCTTCTGACTTTTGACCTTTGACTGATCCGCCGTCGCCGCCAGCGTCAGCACCAGCGTCAGTAGCACGGCGGGTTGCCGCGGGGTGAGGTTAACGGCGGGCGAGCAGTTTTTTAACGGTGTCGAGCGGGAAGCCGATGACGTTGGTGAGCGAGCCGCGGCGGGAGGCGACGAGGAGGTCGCCGTGTTCCTGGATGGCGTAGCCGCCGGCCTTGTCGAGGGTGTGGACGCGGGCGAGGTAGGTTTCGATCGTGGCGTCGTCGAGCGGCCGGAAGGTGACTTCGGTCGCCTCGCCGTCGTCCTCGCTGATGCCGCGGCTCCGGTGGCGGAGGGCGAGGCCGGTAAAGACTGTGTGCGTGCGGCCGGAGAGGCGGCGGAGCATGGCGCGGGCTTCGGCGGCGGTGGCGGGTTTGTTGAGCGCGTGGCCGTCGATAAACACGGTGGTGTCGGCGCCGAGTACCCAGCGGTCGGGGTGTTGTTGCGCGACGTGGTCGGCCTTGAGCGCGGAGTTGCGCGCGACCTTCTCGCGCGGGTCGAGCGTCGGGTCTTCGTGTTCGGTGACGTCGGCGACGATCACTTCGAACGGTATGCCGAGCGTGGCGAGGAGTTCGCGGCGGCGCGGCGAGGCGGATGCGAGGATGAGCGGTTGTCGGGCTGGTGTGGTCATGGTTGCCGCGATAAGGGGGGGGTCGTTTTTCAAGCCGTCAGGCACCGTAAGGAAATAAACAGTGCCTCAGCTTTTGGCGGGTTTGCTGCCGCTGGCGAGGAGGGTCTGGAAAAAGGGTTCCTGCGGTTCGCGGGCGACGGTCATTACGTCGATCTGCCGGAAGCCGGCTTTTTCCAGAAAACCGTGCAGGGTGGCCTCGCGGAATCCGGGCCAGATGTCGGCGTAGAGTTCGCGGGCTTTTTCGAAGGTGTGCTCTTTCAGGTCGAGTATGAGGAGTTGTCCGCCGGGCCTGAGGATGCGCGCGGCTTCGGCGATGGCGCGGGGCGGGTGCTGCGCGTGGTGGAGCGCCTGGCTGAGGATGGCGAGATCGACGGAGGCTGCGGGCAGCGGCACTTGTTCGATGTCGCCGAGTTTGTAGGTGAGGTTGGCAAGTCCGTTCCTGGCGGCGAGTCCGGCGCCGACTTCGACCATGCGCGGGGAATTGTCGATACACCAGACCTGGCGGGCGCGGCGGGCGAGGAGTTGCGAGAGGAGGCCCTCGCCGGCGCCGAGGTCGGCGATGGTGATGGCGGGCACGAGGCGCAGGGCGAGGTGGCCGATGGCTTCCCAGGAGCGGCCGGGGCAGTAGTTTTTGCCGAGCTTGCCGGCGATGAGGTTGAAATACTGCTCCTGCTGGTCGCGGCGTTTCTGGAGGGTGCGTTCGAGGTTTTGCAGGTCCTCGCGCATCTCGGGGAGGTGTTCGACGGTCGCGCCGGCGGTGACGAGCAGGTGGCGCGTGGCGGGGGCGAGTTGGGGGTGGAGCGAATACCAGGCGCGTTTGCCTTCGCGGCGGTCGGTGACGACGTCGGCCTGGCGGAGCAGGGCGAGTTGCGAGGAGATGCGCGACTGCGCCATGCCGAGGATTTCCTGAAGCTCGGCTACGGAGAGTTCCTCGCGCAGCAGGAGGGCCAGCAGGCGCAGGCGGGTCGGGTCGGATAACAGTTTGAGTGTGTCCCAGGAGGTGTTCAAGGAGGCGAAGCGTGGGTGAGGGTGGGGCGCTTGGCAAATCTCCGTGCAGGTCAGGCCGGGCGCGGGGTGTAATTGAATGTGGCGGGGAAAGGGGGAAACGCTGAATATAGAAGAATAAACCACGGAGACCTGGAGTGGCGGAGCCGTAGCCAAAGCAGACGAACCAACCGCGAATAAACGCGAATGAACGCGAATAAAAACCCAATGAATCCGTAACCTTCAGTCTGATTTTTTTCACACGGAGGCACGGAAGGAATCTCACACGAAGACTTGGAGCGGCGAAGCCGCAACCAAAGATTTACCGAAGAGGTGCCCACGAAACACACGAAAGGGCACGAAAAACAAACCATCGGATTTCTGCCTTTTTTTTCGCGTCCTTTCGTGTGTTTCGCGGGCACCTCTTCGGCAACCATTCAATACAGGCCCGCTCCATAGGGAAATCATACGCAAAAAAACAACTCTCAAGGTTAGTAGCACGAAGAAGAAGACAGAGGAGAGGATCGGATTTCTTCCTTTTTTTCCGTGTGTTCCGTGGGCCTCTCTCTGGTTTTGGCTCCGCCAATCCAGGTCTCCGTGGTTTATTCTTCTTCAGCGTTTTCCCCTTTCCCCTCCACTTTCATTTACACTCGCGTGCTCTTGTCGGTCGTCTTCCGCTCTTGCAGAGGCGGGGGGGGGGGGGGAATATTAATCCGGTTGTCGTGGCGATTTCTGCGGCGTCCGCGTTCTCCCTGCAATCTCTCCTGCTT
>JAISAX010000776.1 GCA_031266495.1 Opitutaceae bacterium | reverse complement strand
TATTGTTTCGGCAAATGTCGCGGCGGCGTCCTTCAGGCCGGTTTCGTCGTAGTCAACGGTGAGGAGGCCGGTCTCGAGGATGACTTCGGCCTGGTTGACTCCAGGGATGGCGGCGATGGCGCGCTTGAGGCGTCCGGAACAGCCGGGGCATTTCAGCCCGGCTATCTTGATGGTGGTTTGGCTCATGGTATGGATGGGTTGTGTGTGTTGTGTTTGCGATGTGTGCGTAGTGTGGTTTCGATGACAGGGTACGTCAGAAGTCGTAGCGGGCGGTGAGGGTGAAGTTGCGGGGCGCGCCGAAACGGTCGCCCCAGCCATTGAAGTTTTCGTAGTAGGTGGTGTCGAAAATATTGTTGAGATTGAGGTTGAGGCGGAGGTGTTTGTTGAACTGGTAGCCGAGCACGGCGTTGGCAACGGAATAGCTGCTTTGGCTGGCGTTGTGTTGCGTGGTGGTGATCGTGGTGGCGCGGAAATCGGCGTTGCCGCTGAACCAGTTGAAGCCGAGGCCGGCAAGGAGGCGGCGGTCGTTGCCGAGGTCCCAGCGCTGGACTCCCCAGAACCGGAACTGGTGCTCGGGCGTGACCGGAGACCATGCGTTCAGGGAGGCCGTGTTGTTGGTATAGTTTGTGGTCAGGTGTTTCAGGGACTGGTCTGTCCATGTGTAACCAAGGGTGACTTCGGCACCCTCCCAGAGTTTCCCGATGATTTCGAGTTCGATGCCTTCCGTGCTTTGTTCGCCAATGTTGTCATAATAGGTGACGGAGCCGATGCGGTCCACCGCGAATGCCTTGTCGGATTCCGTCAGCTTGAAGACCGCGAGCGAGGAGGAGAGGCGTCCATTGAAAAACTCGGCTTTCACGCCGGCTTCGGTCTGCCAGCCGATGGCGGGTTCAAGGGTGCCGCCGCCAATTTTCTTGTGTGTTTGCGGGGTGAATACGTCGCTGTAACTGGCATAGAGTGTCACGTTTTTGGATACGTCGAAAGTGAGGCCGGCGTAGGGCGTGAACTGGCCGTTTTCGGAGTTGGTCTCGCCATCGGCGGTGTTCTCGTACCAACTGACGCGGGAGCCGAGGTGGAGTTTGAGGGGGTCGATGAGGGTGAGGCGGGTTTGTCCGTAGAGGCCCTGGGTGCTGACGGTGGCTTTGCCGCCGGAGAGCGAGGCGGCGGGGTCGGTGCGGCTGAAATCGGGCACGAGGCCGGGCTGGCGCCAGGGGATGCCGACGGGGCCGGCAAACTGGGCCCAGTGGTCCTGCTCCCGGTAGCGTTCGTAGTTGTAACCTATTACAAGGGTGTGTTCGCGGTCGAACACGTCGAGGAGGCCGGAGAGATAGATGTCGAAGGAGTCGTGGGTTTGTTTGTTGCGGATGTCGTAGTTCCGGTAGCTCGTGGTGTAGCCGTGCGTGGCGTCAGGCGCGAGGGAGAGCGCGAAGGCGTTGTGGTAGTCGTATTCGTCCGTGCCGTGCGCGGCGCGCGTCTTGATGGCCCAGTCGAGGTTGATTTTTTGTTCAACGGTGAGGGCGATTTCGTTGATGCGGGTGTTGTAATACGACCAGTCGGGGGCGGGGTTGTAGCTTGTGCCTCCGGCCTTGAAGAGGGTGTTGCGGGGCAGGCGGGGGATGCCGTCGAAGATGGCGTCGGAGTCTTCTTTCTGGACCGATCCCGAGAGGCTGATGCGGGTGCGGGCGGCGGGTTCCCAGGTGATGTCGCCGTGGAGGCCGCTGGTGGTGGCGGAGGTGCGGTCGTAAAAAAATTCCTGGTCCTGGTGGAAGGCGACGAGGCGGGCGCGCAGGGCGCCGTCCGCGGTCAGGGGTTGGTTGAGGTCGATTTCTTCACGGAAGTTGTTCCAGCTGCCCGCGGAGAGTTGCGCGTACCAGGCGGCGTCTTTCTGCGCGTGTTTTTCAATGAGGTTGATGGTGCCGCCGTTGCCGCTGAAGCCGCCGCTGGCGAAGAGGCCGACGGCGCCGCGCAGGACTTCGAGTTGCTGGTAAAAGGAGAGGTCGAATTGCGAATAGGAGAGGGTGTTGTTGGCGGGGACGCCGTCGTGCGAGACGCCCATGGGGTAGCCGCGGGCCTGGATGATGGTGGGGTTGGGCGAGGTGCGGCTGGGACGGATGGTGATGCCGGTGACCTGGTTCACGGCGTCCACAATCGTGGGGATCATCTGGTCCTTGATGCGTTGTTCCGTAATAACGGATACGGATTGCGGGACTTCGCGGATGGGGAGGGCGAGCTTGCTGGCAACGGAGACGGGGGCGATGTAGGATTCCTTGCCGGCGGTCACGTTGAGGGGATCGAGGAGGAGCAGGCCTTCGGCACGGCGGGCGCGCACAACGACGTCCTCCAGGCGAAGTTCGTCGTTGCCGTTGGCGGCGGAGAGCAGAGGGAGGGTTTCGCGTTCGAGGGCGAGTTTTTGTCCGGGCCGGACAACTACGTCGGTGATGCGGAGGCGTCCGTAGCCTTCGCCGCCGGCGATCAGCGTCCAGGTGCCGGGAAGGAGGTCGGGAAAGGAGAACTGTCCCTGTTCATCCACCGTGGCGACCGCGCCGGTTTCGAGCACGGTCACGCGGACGGCACCGGTCTTGCGGTCCGGATCGCGCGAGAGCAGCAGCGAACCGTCAACCGAACCGGTTTCGGTCGCCCGCGGGTCAACTGCGGGCGAAGACTGGGCCTGCGCCACCGCCGGCGCGAGGACCGGCGCCAGCAACAGGATCAGGGAAAGAGCGGCACGCGGCGGAAATCCCGACCGGCGCCGCGTGACTATGGATGAATTCGTAGGCATCATGCGGATGAGTTGAGTTGGAAATTTTCCGCGCGAGTACGTACCCGTAGCAGGAGACCTCCCCAGCGAAGGCCCGCCGGGTCATGCCCGACAAGCACGCTGAATGTTTAATTTTAACTATCCTGGGCAATCAACCAAAGCTGGAATCCGGAGTCCCGTCGGGTTTGGATGCTTTCATGGTCTCATTGCTGCGATGGAGGCGCGCCGGCTCTCCCTTCGCCCGGTGCTGTCGGCGGCGGTTGACGGCGTTCGCCGTGCTGTTGCCGGCCCTGCTGTCGCCTGGGCCGGTGACGGCGGCGGCGGTGACGGCGGCGGAGGGCCTGCCGGTAATCGCCTACACCGACGTCGCCGAACTGCCGGCCGAGGGACCGGTGTGGGCGCTGGCCCGCGCGGGGGACGGGCGTTTTTTTTGCGGGGCCAGCCAGTTGCTGGTCGGGGAAAACGGCCGGTGGCAGCGGATCGACGTGCCCGGCACCTACGGTTTCCGGGGTCTGGCGCCCGGCGTCCTCGCGGACGGAGCGGTGCCGCCGGGCGGGGCGGGCGGCCGCATGTACGTCGGTGCGATCGACGAACTCGGCTACGTCGAACCCGATGCCGCGGGCACGCTGCGCTTCACTTCGCTGAAAGCCGCGCTGCGGGCCGTCCGGCCGGCGGGACCGGGCGAAATATGGAAGGCGCAGGCCACGCCGCACGGCATTGTCTTTGCCGGCGCGCAGGCGCTTTTCCGCTGGGACGGGCAACGGTTTGCCGTATGGGAACTGCCGGCACGCCCCCGGCTGCTTCCCTTTGGCGTGGGCGACGAATTCTGGTTTTACCGGAGCGGCGCCGGCATCTTCCGGCTGGGCGGGCACGGCCCCGAAGCGGTGTGGGAAGAGGATGCCCTGCCGGGCGCCCCGGTGCTCTGGTTGCTCGCCCTGCCGGCGGGAGAGGCCGGCGCCGATTTTCTCCTCGGCACGGGCAACGGCGTGTGGCGTCGCGAGGCCGGGGGTGGCTGGCAAAGCCTGCCCGCCGTCAGTGCCGCGCTGCGCGACCGGCTGCCGGTGGGCGCCGTGGCCCTCGACGACGGCCTCGTCGCGGTCGGCGACTACGCGCGCGGCATCGTCCTGTTTTCTCCCGGCAACGACGAGGTCAGGTCCGTCGTCGACCGCGACACCGGCCTCGGTGATGAAAATGTGCATACGCTCCGGCTCGATGAAAACGGCGCGCTCCTTGCCGGCCTGGCCAACGGCTTCGCGCGCATCTCCCCTCCGGCGGCGGTCTCGCTGTTCGACCGGCGCAACGGACTCGACGACGCCCCGCTCTCCGCTTTCCTGCCGCAGGGCGACGGTCTCCTTGCGGTGACGCCGCGGCGCGTGTTCCGGCTGGCCGCCCGGCCGGAAACAACACCTCCCCGCCCCGCCGCGTTCGTCCCGCTGCCGGCCGCGGCCAGCATGATTCGCGACGCCGCGCGTCTGCCCGGGCAAACGTTTGTCGCGGGTTTCGGCGGCATCTGGCGGCTGCCCGACGGCGGGACGACGTGGCTCCGCGAACGCTTCGTCCCGGGCGACGTGTTTTGCCTGACCGCCTCGCGCCGCCGGGACGGCCTGCTCTGGTTTGCCGAGGGCCTCGCGATCCGGGCGCTCGAACTCTCGCCCCGCGGCTGGGCCACCCGCGACCCCGGGCAATCCGTCGATGACACCCCGGTCTCGATGATCGAGGACGCGGACGGCGACCTCTGGGTGGCGACCGTGGCGCGGGGTATTTTTCGCTTTCGTGTGCAGGAAACGCCGGCATCCCCGCCCCGCCCGCCGAGGCTTCACCTCGCCGCCCGCTACCGGCCCGGCGCCGGCCTGCCGGCGGATGCGGGCCGGCCGGTCCTCACCCTGGCTCACGGCCGGGTCTTCGCCTTCACCGCGCGCGGGATTCTCGACGTGCGGCCGCCTTTCGGCGGCTTCGGACCGGCGCCGGAGCTGGCGGGCTGGCAGGGGGTCGGCATTCCTTCCGCCACCGGCGAGGGACCGGTTTACTGGCTCGCCACGCGGCGCGACATTCCGGACGCCCCGCCCGCGCTTCTCCGTATCGAAACTTCCGTGACAGACGATGCGCTCCGCGTCATCCCCTTTCCTCTGGCCGGCTTGTCCGCGGCCGGCCGGCCGACGGCCATCGGCTTCGCGGCCGGAGCCCTCTGGATCGGCGGCGCCCAAGGGTTGCTCCGCGTCGATCCCGCGTTGCTGGTTCCGCCGGCATCCCCGCCGCGGGTCTGGCTGCGCGGCGCGGATCTGTATTCAAATTTAAATGATAAGCGCGGCGCTCCCGTCCGGCAATCCCTCGCCGTCGTCGGCGATGCCGAGCGGCCGGCCATTCCCGCCCGCGCCGGCACCCTCGGCTTCGACTTCGCGGCGGACGCCGGCGACGCCGATGTGTTTTTCCAGACCCGCCTCTCCGGCGCGGAAACCGGCTGGACGCCGCCTTCCCGCACACCGCGCCGCGAACTGAGCGGCCTGGCTCCGGGCGTCTGGACGTTGTCCGTGCGCGCGGTGGACAACCTCGGCCGGACGAGCAAGCCCGTGGACTACACCTTCGTCCGCCTCGCGCCGTGGTATCTGGGCCAGGCCGCGCTGGCGGCCTGGGCCGGCGTGGCGGCGGGGATCGTCTGGATGCTGGTGCGGTTCCGGCTGCGCCGGCTCCGGCGCGCCAACGAGCAGCTCAACCGGATCGTCGGGGAGCGCACCCGGGAGCTGGCGATGGCCAACACCGCGAAGACGGAGTTTCTCAACGCGATCAGCCACGAAATCCGCAACCCGCTCAACGGCATCGTCGGGCTGGTCGGCCTGTTGCAGGAGACCGTCCCCTCGGGGCGCGAACACGAACTGGCGCGCTCCCTCGGCTCGTGCGTGCGTTCGCTGACGCGCGTGTTCGAGGAGGTGCTGGGTTTTTCCCGCCTCGAACACGGCCAGGTGGGGGTGGAGGAAAACGATTTCACCCTCGCCGCCCTGCTGGACGAGACGGCGGGGCTGTTTTCGGCCTCCGCGGCGGAGCGGGGAAACACGCTGCGGACGATCCTGCCTGCCGAGGCCCGTCGCCTGCCGATCCGGGCGGACGAGGGTAAAATCAGGACGATCGTGAACAACTTTGTCGCCAACGCCCTCAGGTATGCGCCCGGCACCGCCGTCGAGATCGCGGCGTCGCTCGGCCCGGCGGAAAACGGGTCGCGCATGTTGCAGGTGGAGGTCACCGATCACGGCAAGGGGGTGCCCCCGGAGGAGCAGGAGCTGATTTTCAGGAAATTCGTGCGCGGCAGCTCGGCCCGCGAGCATCACGAGACGGGCGCGGGGCTGGGGCTGGCCGCCTGCAAGGCCCTCGCCGGGCTGATCGGCGGCGGCGTGGGCATCGAAAGCGAACCGGGCAAGGGCGCCACGTTCTACCTCCAGGCACCCGTGACGGCCGTCGCCGGCGCGCACGGGGAGCCGGCTCCGCCTGCCGCCGCCGGCGGCGATCCGGGGCGTAGCGAAAAACCGGATATGGAATCGCCGGCCGGGACGGGGCGCGCCCTCATCGTCGAGGATCAGGAATACAACCGGATCGTGATGCAGCGCATCGCGGAACGGATCGGCTTCACCGCGCCCGCGACCGCGGCCGACGCCTCCTCCGCGCTGGCGCGTTTCGCCGAAGGCGGCTTTGCGGTGATCTTCATCGACTGGGATCTTCCCGGCATGAAGGGCAGCGACCTGGCGCGCACCCTGCGGGCGCGTCCGCGTGGCGACGAACCCGTCATCCTCGCCGTCACCGCCCACGACAGCGACGGCATTCGCCAGCGGTGCCTGGCCGCCGGCATGGACGGTTTTCTCCTGAAACCGTTCGACGAGGAACTGGTGAAGGCCACGCTGGCCGAGGCGCGAAGGCGGCGGGCCGGCGCTCCCCTCGTGGCGGCGGGAAAATCGCCGGCGGCGCCGGCGGAGGCCGGCGGACTCAATTTCGGGCTGTTCGGCTATGTCGGGCGCGACGATCCGCGCCTCACCGCCGAAGCGGTGGACGAGTATCTGCGCCTGCTCGACCATGAACTGGAGGGCATCGCCGGGGCGCTGGCCGCGCGCGACGGCAAGGCGGCGGCGCGGCACGCCCACCGGTTGCGTTCGCATGCCGGCCTGCTCCGCGCGCGGGCGCTCAACGAGGCGGCGGAGGCGCTGGAGCGGGCCGCCGCGTCCGGTACCGGCTTCGCCCGGCTCGACGCGCTTCATCGCGCCGTGCGCGAGCGGGCCACCGCGCTGCGTGACGAAATCCGCCGTTTCAGGACGTCCGCGGACGGATCCGGGTGAAGCCGTTCTCGATGGCGTAGCGAACCAGCTCCGGCGTGCTGTGGATGCCGAGTTTGGTCATGATTGCCCGCCGGTGATTGCGCGCCGTGAGCGGGGTGACGCCGAATCGTGCCGCCACTTCTTCGTTGCCCAGCCCAAGCCCGAACAGCCGCAAGGCCTCGATTTCGCGGTCAGTGAGGAGCTTGGTGAAGGCGTGCGGATCGGCGCGCAGCGCGGCCCGGGTGCGGTTGACCGCGGCGCTGAAAAAGCGCCGGCCTGCGGCGACTTCCCGCATCGCATTGCAGAGGACTTCGGGTGATTGCTCGTTTTTGTCGATGAAGCCGTCCACTCCCGCGTCGTGGATGCGGTGGATGGAATACCGGTCGATGTGGGCCGAGAGAACGAGGATGCGGGCGGACCGCGCCGCCGGGCGCAGGTCGGCCACCAGGTCAAGCCCGTCGCGGTCGGGCAGTTCCAGGTCGAGCAGCACCAGATCGGGCTGCACGGATTTCGCCAGCGCCAGCCCTTCGGCGGCAGTGGTTGCCGGATACACGAGCGGGCGCGCAAACGCGTCCTCGCACACGCGGGCGATAAACCCGCGCACCATGACATGGTCTTCGATGACGATGATTTTTATCACGGGCGACCGGCGCCGGCGATGATGGCGCGGCTTCCGGTGGCCTGGCGGGCGATGATCCCGGTGACACGCTGGACCTCCAGTTCGGTGTTGCGCTTTTTGATTGTCAGCAGCTCGACTTCGCGGGCGGCGGCAAAGGCCTCGCGGTTGCGCTTTTCCTTTTCGGAGCGCAGGTCGGCGAGCTGTTTTTCGAGGGCGGCAATCTGGCGGGTGGAGTCCGCGGCCTGCGCGGCATGGCGGGCGGTTTCTTCGGCGAGGCGGGCGGAGTCGGCCTCCCACCTGGCGCGGCGTTCTTCTTCTTTCCCGCGCTCTTCGGCTTCGCGGGCGGCGGCGCGTTGTTCGGCGTCTTCGCGGGCCTTGCGGGCAGCCTCGTCTTTGCGGAGTTGTTCGGCCTCTTCGGCGCGAGCGGCCCCGGCGGCTTTTTGCGCGATCTCGACGGCGGCGGCCTTGTTGTGCCGCCAGAATACGCCTCCGAAGAGGAGCACCAGGGCGAGCGGAATGATCAGGTAGAAGCGGTTCATGTTTTTGTAGTTTTTTGGCGGCGACGGGTGGCGACGGATGTGTGCGTGGGGGGGGGGGGGGGGGGGGGGGGGGGTTGCTGGCCCCCCCGTACCCGGCGGGGGCGGGGGCCCCGACCCGGTTTTGTGGG
>JAISAX010000665.1 GCA_031266495.1 Opitutaceae bacterium | reverse complement strand
CGCCCGCCCGCGCCCCCCCGGCGGGGGGGGGGGGGGGGGGGCCGGCGGGGGGGCGCCCCCCCCGGACGGTGCCGCTACGCTTGCCGCGTCTGTTCGATGGGGAGTTCGTGGAGGATCAGCTCCGGGTTTTTCTCCACGAAATAATGCATGCTCCATTCGTTGGGGAAGAGGACGATCGGATGGCCGAACTTGTCGGCGCCGAAGCTGACGCCGCTTGCGACGACGATGGCGTTGGGGTTTTTCAGTGCCGGGTGCGGCTCGACCCAGCGCATGAACACCCAGGGGGCGGACACGAGGCGGGAGTCGGCGTTGTACTCGCTTTTCAGGCGGTATTGCACGACCTCGAACTGGAGCGGGCCGACCGCCGCGAGGAGCGTGGCGCCGGGCGGCGCATTGCGCGGCTGGAAGGACTGCACGACGCCTTCCTGGAGAAGTTGTTCGAGACCCGCGCGGTATTTCTTGGCGTCGGCCGAGACGGGGTTGGAGATATACGCGAAGACTTCGGACGGGAAGCGGGGGATTTCGTCATAAAAAATGCCGCGATCCTCGGAAAGCGTGTCGCCGATGCCGAATTCGCCGTGGCCCACGAGGCCGATCACATCGCCCGGCCAGGCAACGTCCACAGTCTCGCGATCCTGGCCGAAGAGCTTGTGCGAGGAGGAGAGGCGCACCGTCTTGCCGGAGCGCTGGTGGGTGACACTCATGTCGCGTGTGAACTTGCCGGAGCACACGCGGATAAACGCGATACGGTCGCGATGCTTCGGGTCCATATTGGCCTGGATCTTGAAGACGAAGCCGGAAAACTTCTCGTGCGTCACGGGCACCTCGCGCGCCTCGGTCGGCACGGGCAGGCCGGGGACGGATACGCTGACGGACCGGCGCGTGGCGGGCGGGATCGAGTTTTGCAAAAACCCCTCGAGCAGCAGCTGCACGCCGAAGTTGTTGATCGCGGAGCCGAAGAAGACGGGGGTCTGTTTGCCGGCGTGGAAGGCGGCGAGGTCGAATGCGGCGCCAGCGCCATCAAGCATAGCGATCTGCTCGGCGACCTCGTTGAAGGAGAGGTCGTCGAGCTTGCCGCGGACGGCAGGGTCGTCGAGGCCCGTGACGTTGACGGGCGCCTGGTACGCGCCGCCGGGGACGCGTTCGAAGAGGTGGACTTGTTTGCCGCGGCGATCAAAAACGCCACGGAAGGACGGCCCATTGCCGAGCGGCCAGGTAAGAGGGCAAGGGGCGAGGCCGAGCACGCGCTCCAGTTCGTCAACGAGCACGAGCGGGTTGAGCGTGGGCCGGTCGCACTTGTTCATGAAGGTCATGACGGGCACGCCGCGGCGGCGGCAGACCTCGAAAAGCTTGCGCGTCTGCGGTTCGATGCCCCTGGCGGCGTCAATGACCATGAGGGCGGCGTCCACGGCGGTGAGGACGCGGTAGGTGTCTTCCGAAAAATCCTTGTGGCCGGGGGTGTCGAGGAGGTTGACCGCGTAGCCCCGGTAGTCGAACTGGAGGACGGTGGAGGAGACGGAGATGCCGCGCTGTTTTTCGAGTTCCATCCAGTCGGAGGAAGTGGCGCGCTGGTTCTTGCGGGCGGTGACGGTGCCGGCCAGGTGGATAGCGTTTCCGTAGAGAAGGAATTTTTCGGTGATCGTGGTCTTGCCGGCATCGGGATGCGAGATGATGGCGAACGTGCGGCGGCGGGCGATTTCCTGGGCGGGAGACATAAGCGGATTGCGAAAAGGAGAGGCGCGGAAGGCGAAATGAAACAAAAAGGAGCCAACGGAACAGGTCGGGGCAGGGGAGGGGAAGTTTTATTTGCAAACGCAAACGAGGGAGCCAAGGGGAGCCAGGGGGGGGGGCCCGCCAACTGCCACCGCCAACTCCGCGCTTGCCCGCGCCGCCCTCCGGACGGTTGATTCACGGGATGTCCCTGCCATTCCACGTCGCCACCGCCCTCGAAGCCGCACTCAAAACCGCCGCCGCCCGCGCCCGGCTCGACGCCGCCGGCTTCGCCCCCGACGTGCGCACCGCCGACCCCAAACACGGCGACTACCAGGCCAACGGCGTCCTCGCCTACGCCAAACGCGAAAAACAACCCCCCCGCGCCCTCGCCGAAAAACTCGTCGCCGCGCTCGACGAATCCACCCGCGCCGGATTCGACATCGAGATCGCCGGCCCCGGCTTCATCAATTTCACCCTCCGTCCCGCCGCCGCCCAGGCCTGGCTCGACGCCTGGACCACGCCCGCCGGACTCTCCGCCGGAGCCGCCGCCGACCGCGCGGGCCAGACCTGGGTCATCGATTACAGCTCGCCCAACACCGCCAAGCAAATGCACGTCGGCCACCTGCGCTCCGCCGTCATCGGCGAAGCCATCTGCCGCCTCCTCGCCATCAGCGGAGCGAACGTCATTCGCGACAACCACCTCGGCGACTGGGGCACCCAGTTCGGCAAACTCATCTACGGCTACAAACGCTGGGTGAACCCGCAAAAACTCGCGGACGAACCGATCGAGGAACTCGAACGCCTCTACAAACTCGGCAACAGCGCCACCCCCGACGGCTCGCCCGAACTCGAGGAAGCGCGCCAGGAACTCGTGAAACTCCAGAACGGCGCCCCCGGCAACGTCGCCCTCTGGCAAAAATTCAGCGACATCAGCCTCGCCGCCTTCCGGCGGATTTACGACCGCCTCGGTATCCGATTCGACCATACCCTCGGCGAAAGTTTTTACAACGACAAGGTCGCCCGCGTGTACGAGGAACTCGCCGCCGCCGGCCTCTCGCAGGAAAGCGAGGGCGCGATCGTCGTTTTCCATCCCGCGCACCCGCGCTTCAGGACGCAGCCCTTCATCATCCGCAAGACCGACGGCGCCAGCAACTACGCCACCACCGACCTCGCCACCGCGCTCTACCGCGCCGAACACTTCCACGCCGACGGCATCGCCATCGTCACCGACTTCCGGCAAAGCGACCACTTCGAACAACTCTTCCTCACCGTCCGGAAATGGTTTGAAAAGACCGGCCGCCGCGTGCCGCGCCAGGAACACGTCAGTTTCGGCGCCGTGACCGGCGAGGACGGCAAGGCGCTCAAAACACGCGACGGCGAGACGATCAAGCTCAAGGCGTTGCTCGACGAAGCCGAGGAACGCGCCTTCGCGCTCGTCACCGAAAAAACCCCCGAGCTACCCGAGGCCGAACGCCGCGAGATCGCCCGCGCCGTCGGCGTCGGTTCGGTGCAGTACGCCGACCTCTCGCAAAACCGCAGCAGCAACTACATCTTTTCGTGGGACAAGATGCTGGCGCTCGACGGCAACACCGCGCCATACCTGCTCTACGCGGTGGCGCGCATCCGTTCGATATTCCGCAAGCTCGACCTCGCGCCCGGAGATGCCGCGGCGGGGCAGGGCGCCTCGCCGCTCGAAACGCCGGCCGAAGTGGCGCTCGCCCGCAAGCTGGTGAAGCTGCCCGATGCGCTCGCGCTGGCGACGGGACAACTGCGACCGCATTTTCTCTGCCTGTATCTTTACGAGCTGGCGGGAGAGTTCAGCGCATTTTATGCCGCGGAAAAGGTGGCGGTGGAGGACGCGCCCGTGCGTGCCCGTCGCCTGCTGCTGTGCGCGCGCACGCAGCTCATCCTGGAAACCGGATTACACCTGCTCGGCCTTCGCACGCTGGAGCGGATGTAAGCCGATTGATGATACGCAAATGAAGTCATGCGAATGCGAGCGGCAGACTGCGTGGCACGGGCTTCCAGCCCGTGGGGTTGCCTCTCCGTTCCGACGTGGCGCGGGCGTCCCGCCCGCTCCGGGTGGGGCATGGCCAGGTTGGCCATGCCACGCAACCCCACGGGCTGGAAGCCCGTGCCACGCAGACTGCCGCGTAACGTCAGTTCGGTAAGCAGAACGGCTACTTCGTCCCGATGCTTTCTTTTTTGTAGCCGCCTTCGCGGTCAAACCGGACGCTGTCGCCGTTGTCGAGGTGCTTGAGCCAGCGCATGCCGTCTTTTTCGAAAAAAACCTTGGCGCCTTCTTCGCCGAGGAGATCGGTCACTTTCTGGCGGGTGTCCCGGGCGATCTGGCGGACGGCTTCTTTTTTCTCCTCGTTGTTCATTTCTTCCATCCGGCCCACGGCGCTTGCGGTGGCGGCGGCGGGTCCGCGCAGGGCGTAGAGGGCGTCGGCGGTATCCGCAGGCAAGGCGAGGCGGCGGGCGGCGGCCTGGGCGAGCTGGTAGTCGGTCGTCGCGGCGCGTTGCCAGAGTTCGTAACGGTCGTCGCCGAGCGCCGTCCGGATGTCCGCTTTCAGCTTTTTTTCGGCGGCGTCGCGCTCTTCGCGTGTGCCGGAGTTGTAGGTGGGGAAGACGTCGTCGTGGGCTTTTTGCAGGGCGAATATTTTTTGAAACTCGGCTTCGCTCGCCGTGAATCCCTGGAAGTGGTCCCAGAGTTGGAACTGGGTGTGGAGCGAGGGGCGTTGGTCGTAGCGGGCGAGTTCGTCGGGGGTGAGGACGGCGGCGATGTCGCGTTGCTGGTCGGCGTTGAGGAGGGCGAGTTTTTCGTCGTCGCTTGGCAAGCGGATGTCTGGTCCTGCCATGCTCAGGAGCCGTATCGGCGTGCTGTAATCGGCTTCGATCTGGCGGACCAGGCGGGCTTTTTCCGGAGAAAGCCAGGCGGCGGGGTCGCGGGGGCCGGAGGGGGGGGGGAGGGGGCGGGGTATGATGGCAAGCAGGTTGTCCAGTTCGGTCTCGATGTTGTTGCCGAGCGCCAGGCG
>JAISAX010000504.1 GCA_031266495.1 Opitutaceae bacterium | reverse complement strand
AGCTATTTGCGCAATATTTTCCATGCACGGTTTCCTCGTGTGACGTGGATCGGAATGGGCATGGCGATTGGTCATCATATAGCGCGGTTTCGCAGTAAAAGCCCATATTTTGCCAGATTTTCGCGAGGGGCGGTAGTCAGGTAAAACCCTGATTTTTGCATTTTTTTTGAGCCTTTTTCGCGCCTTTTTCGCACCCACACGCTCCGTGCGGGGCGTGTGGGCGTCGGCGGAGCGTGAGCGCCAATGGCCAATATCGTCCCCTCTCCCGCCGTCCCCCCTCCCCCCTCCACTGCTCCGGCGCCTCCGCTCAGATCTGCGCCTGCCGGTACGCCAGCGGAGTCATGCCGAACTCGCGCCTGAAGGCCGGGATAAAGCTGCCCGCCGAAGCGAACTGCGAGCGTCGTGCGATTTCCGTTACAGACATCCGCGTGCGCCGCAAGTCCAGCGCCGCCTGCGCCAGCCGCTGCCGCCGGATGATCTGCGCCGGCGTCCCGCCCTTCCATTGCCCGTTCAGTTTTCGCACCGTATGCGAACGCGAATAACCGATCTGCTTCGCGTAACCCGAGATTGTCTTGATGCGCCGGAAAAACGACGGCACCGCCATCTGCCGCAAATCCGGCAACACACCATCGTCCTGCCCCATTCGCGCGTCATGCCAGACCAGAGGTCTCACGCGTCCCGACTGCAACAACTCCCACCAACTCAACAACCATTCGTAACCCGATCGAGACGCCGCCACCGACGGTTCGCTGCGATGCGCATTCCACTCGCGCACCCACTTTTTTGCCAGCCGCACCGGACGCGACCCCAGCGGCAACATCGCCGCCCAACCATGCGCCGCCCCCAACGCCAGCAACGCCTCATTACCCCAATCGCACCGCACCTTCACCCACACCCGCCGCCATGACCTCCCCGACGGCGTCGTCCAACGCCCCTTCGACGGACTCGGGTACACCACCACCATGCCCGGGCGCGTCGTCAACCCCCTCCCCCCCGCCTCGAACACCGCCTCCCCCTCCAACGTCACCACCCACTGAAGCCCCCGCGTGATCGTGTTAATCGAAACATCGAACGGCGTATCGTAAACCATATCCACCTCCCCCCCATCGCACTGGAAATATGCACCACCCCACACCGCCACCGGAGTCACCTCCCAACCTGCCGGCAGCAAATCACGCATTGCCACCCCCGTTCGCGCGCCCCGCTCCTCCACCCGCACCACCAACGCCTGTCCCTCCCCCCGCTCCGCCAATCCGCGCCCCTGCCCCGCCACCTCCCGCGCCACCTCCCGCGCCTGCGTCGGCGTCATGCCCATCGTCCGGCGAAACGCCTTGGAAAACGACGACGCCGATGCAAACCCGCACCGCCACGCCACCTCTCCCGCCCCCGTCCCTGTCGTGGCCAGCAACTCCCGCGCGTACTGCAACCGCAGCGCATGCAACACCTCCCCGGCCGGGCGCCGCCACGCCTGCTGCAGCCGCCGCGCCAGCCACCCCGGCGTGCAACCCAGATGCGCCGCCAGCGCCTTCACCGAATACCCGTGCGCCGCCCCCTCGGGCAACAGGTGATCGATGCGCCCTCTCAGCAAATCCTGCAAGTGCACCTGCCGCTCTTCCAGCGTCTCGTGCAGCGCCGCCAGCCAGCCGAACACCCGCCTCGACATCACCTCGCGCCTCGCCCCCGCCCCCGCCTCCGCAGCCGCCGCCAGCGCCCGCGCCGCCCTCAAGGCGGGAGAGTCCGACGGCAACCGCACCATCCGCCCGAAATTCTCCTCAAGAAAATTCACATAATCCGCCGCCAGCGGCCCGGCAAACGTGAACACCAGTCCCGATGCCCCCGCTCTCTCCGCGTCCCTTTCCTCCTCCCGCCCGAAACGATCCGTCACGCCCGGCCTCCACACCGAACCCGGCTCCAGACGCATCGTGCCGAACGTCATCTGCCCCCGCAACCACACCCCCTGCCGCACCGTCGCATCGCCGGAAACTCGCCCCCCCCTCCCCTCTCCGGCAACCACGACAACCCCCCGCTCACCGATCCGCCGGCACGCCGCCAACCCGAACAGCACCCGCCCGGCCGCCTTTTCCAGCGCCCCCCGGTCACAACAAATCGTGCGAAGACTGCTCATGAAATTTCCCCGGAAATCCGGACCCCTCTCCCGGAAATGAGACAAAAATTGAATTTTTGCAGGCAAGGAAAATTGTCCGCCGTTCCCGATTCGGTTATCGTTGCCCCCGATGTTATCCATCCCTCGCAACCACCGCCCCGCATCGCTGGCCCGCCACTCTCCCGCGCGCCAGCCCGTTGCCACCGCGGCGCTTGTTTCCGTTTCCCTCGCCCTGATGCTCCCCGCCCTCCTGCACGCCCAGGTCGAACTCTGGCGCAACGGACAACGGCAACCAACCCTTTTCCCGACAATCCAGTCCGCCGTCGATGCTGCCCGCCCCGGAGACAACCTCCGTATCCGTCCCGGCAACTACCACGAAAACATCCGCATCACCGGCAAACGCGCCCCCGCCGGCAACCCGATCATCCTCGAACCTGCCGACAAAAACAAAACCCCCTCCACCGTCATCATCGACGGCGCCGATCCCGAACTCCAGCGCGCCTCTCCTGACGTCCCCCTCACCCGCTGGCACCCGCTCCCCGATCCCGCCCAAGGCTGGGAAGCCGACGTGCCCTGGACCTGGACCGCCCGCGAATCCCGCGCCCTGCTCACCTGGGCCTCGCACGCCGACGAGCGCCTCATCGCCGCACACCACAACGAGGACTTTTTCCTTCGCGGCCCGCGTGGCGACGCCCTCTGGCGCACCGGCGGATCGGCAGGATCAGCGGGATCGGCAGGATCGGCGGAAAAAGTGCGCATCCGCCTCGCCGACGGACGCGACCCCAACACCGTGCCCCTCAACATCGGCACGGCCGAAGGCATCATCCAGCTCACCGACAGCACCGGCTGGATCATCCGCGGCCTCGCGCTCCGCCATGCCGGCTTCGCCGGCGTCCACCTCAACGGCTCCGGCGTCACCGACATCACGCTCGAAGACCTCACCATCCTCACCGCCTTCCGCGGCATCACCACCGAAGAGATAAAAGACCGTTCCAGCCGCATCACCATCCGCCGCTGCCGTATCCGGAATTTCTGGAACTTCGACTGGGAATGGCGCCAGGGCTATCGCGATGCCACCTCTTCCAGCAGCGAAGAAACCGCTCCCATGCGCGGCCACGGCATCCGCCTGCGCGCCGACGATTCCGAAATCGCCCACTGCGAAATCGGTGGCGGCTGGGACGGCATGACTGTCCAGGGAAAGAACATCACCGTTCATCACAACCTCGTTCATCATACCAGCGACGACATGATCGAACTCGAATCCAACAACACCGCCAACCTCCGCTTCCATGACAATGTCGGCTTCAAACTCTTCGTCGGCATCAGCGTCGTCTCCGACCGCCCCGGTCCCATCCATATCTATCGCAATCGCATCCAGACCACGGATACCATCCGCTTCGAAGGCGACACCCGCCGCTACGGTTATCCGATAAAAATGGGCAACGACTGGGGCCCCGGCGCGCGCGGTATCCACATTTACCAGAACACCTTCGTCAGCAACGGACGCAGCGTCTTCGTCGCGACCCGTCCCCCGCGCTACCGTCCCGAGAACTGGCGCGACCTCGCTTTCGTCAACAACATCTTCCAGCGCAACCGCCGCTCCGCTCCCGTCGGGTTCGAAGGCATGGGACCTGCCGCCAACAACATCCGCTGGGAAGGCAACCTCTTCACCTGGGACGTCGATCCCAAACGCCTCGCGGAAATCGACCCCGCCTTCGCCACCGCCGGCATCGTGGCCGATCCGCGCCTCGCCGACTCCGCCGCCAGCCCGGTTGATGCCCGCCTCGCGGCCGCCGGCAGCCCCGCCCGCGCCGCCGGCAGCCGCCTCCCGGTCGAAGCCCGCTGGCCCGATTCGTATCCATCTTCCCCGGACACCTCCGCTCGTCCCGACATCGGAGCCATCCCCTATGCCCGCGCCCCGCACGACACCGGCCCTGGCGGCCCCCTCTACTGGCCGTGGTCCGAAAACTGACCGCCGTTCCCCTC
>JAISAX010000371.1 GCA_031266495.1 Opitutaceae bacterium | reverse complement strand
TAAAAATCTCGTCACCTGGTCATGACTTACATCCCCTCCTATTATCTTTGCTAACGACGTCGCCGTCGCCGCTCCATTATTCGCTAATAAAAAATCTGAATATATCTCTATCCCATTTTCTCTCATGTCAATATCCTATCATATCTTGGCTCTGCGTAACATCAGTTATCAGGGCGGTGTCAAATGGGCGCAAAAAAGCCCCGGCGGGCGAGGCCGGGGCCGGGAGGGGGGGGAAATGACGATCAGGCCGCGACGAGCTCGGGATAGCGGGCGACTTTCTTGTAGCTGCCGATTTTCTTCCCGATGTCGGAGGCGGCAAGGGAGAGATCGTAGCGGGTCTGGAGGTTGATAAAGTTTTCCGGGTTCAACCCGAAAAATTTGCCGAGGCGGACGGCGGTGTCGGCAGTGATGGCGCGACGGCCGGCGAGGATATCGCTGAGGCGGCTCTGCGGGATGCCAAGGGCCTTGGCGGCATCGAGTTGCTTGATGCCGAGCGGGTCGAAGTATTCTTCCTTCAGGATGATACCGGGATGGATGAGGTGTGTCTTGTTCATGGCGGTTGGTGCGGGTGGCGGGTTAATGGTAATCGACAATTTCGACGTTTTCGGCGTCGGCGCCGGTCCAGACAAAGCAGATGCGCCATTGATCGTTGATGCGGATGCTGTGCTGGCCTTCGCGGTCGCCGGCGAGTTGTTCGAGGCGGTTGCCGGGCGGGAAGCGGAGGTCTTCGAGATCGTGGGCGGCATCAACGAGCTGGAGTTTGACGAGGGCGCGGCGGTAGATCGAGGCGGGGAAGCTTTTGGGGATTTTCCCTTTTTCAAAGATCGCCCGGGCGGCGGGATCGGCAAATGTCTTGATCACGCACGGGAACATGTCCGCCGGTCTGTTATCTGTCAAACGGATTTTATTTCTTTTCTACGGATTTTTGCCGTGAATCCAGAAGCGCCAGGGGGTGGCAAGGCCGTGCTGGCGTTTTTGCGCGTCGCGGGCTTCGGTCGTGGGCGCCTTGATGGTGTAGCATGAGCAGCCGAGGCCGGGGGTGGCGTTGAACGCGGCGAGGGCGGCGGGACCGGGGCCGGTCGTGCTGTTGTGGCCGAGGATCTCGCGGAAGGTGGTGACGAGGCGGGCGTGCACGCGCATGCCGTCGTCGTCGCTTTGTGTCTGCACGCGGGCCTGGACGGCGACTTCGGGATAGCCGAAGCGGTTGGCGAGTTTGACGCCGGTCTTGATGTAGTTCTGCTTTGGTAATTTCTTGGCGTTTTTTTTGCGTCGATTAATATCTTTGGAACGGGCGGCATGTCTGGCGTGGATGGAGGCGAGCACATGAGCTTCGTGGCGATTTTTGCGAGGCAGGTAAAAAGCCAGCAGTTCCACGATGTCGCGAACGCTGAGCAGAGGGTATTGCTCGTGGTATTCGTCCCATGTTCTTGCGCCTCTGCGTCCCGAGCAGTCCGCTCAAATACACCTTCGCGTGGTCGGAGCCTTTGGCCTTGAAATGCTCACTGTAGGATTCACTGAAACTCATAAATGCTCCCGCAACGTTGCTCAGGCTTCCGGTCTCATTTTTTATTTGGCGCGTCCGGTTCTCCGGGAACGCACCTTGGCTTTGTCGTTATGTTCAGTTGTGGATGACTCCGCTCTCGCGGCTTTCTCGACAGCCTCTCGCCCCATGCAGAAATGCAAGAAAACATCACCAAAGTAGAAATAAATCGACTTGACCCGATTTGACCCGACTTGAATCGACTCAAGCCGGCGACAGCCTTCAGGTTTTCAGCCTTTTCAGCCCTTCAGCCTTTTATTTCCCATGCCTCTCCATCTCCTCCCGATCCGCTCCGCCGGCGCCGCCGAAAACATGGCGGCGGATTTTCTCCTGCTGAAACGGTACCCGGAAACCGGTGACGCGACCGCCGCCCGCTTCCGCCACTACGGCTGGCATCGCCCGGCGTTCACCTTCGGCTACAGCCAGAAGATCGCCGCCGTGCGCGCGCAGCTTCCCGGCTGCGGCGTGGTCGATCCCGTCAGCAGCAACCGCCTCGAACTCTGCCGGCGGCCCACCGGCGGCGGCGTGGTCGATCATCGCGACGACTGGACCTACGCGCTCGTGATCCCGCGCGGCCACGACCTCGAAGCCGCCCGCGCCATCGAAAGCTACCGCGCCATCCACCAGGCGCTCGCCGACGCGCTCGCCGCGCAGGGCGCGAATGTCCGGTTGCAGGACGTCGCAAGCCAGCCCGGAGCGGCGGCATTCCTGCCGCTGCCTGACACAGGCAACTCTGGCGACGCTTTACTGTCGATCCGTCGCAGCGACAGGAATGCCGCCGCTCCCGCTCCCGCTCCCGCTCCCGCCGCCGCCTCCGTGTGTTTCGTGCAGGCCGAACCCTTCGATGTCATCGACGCCCGCACCGGACAAAAAATCGCCGGCGCCGCCCAGAAACGCACGAAGAATGGACTTCTCTTCCAGGGCTCCGTCCGGTGCCCCGCCGTCGAGGCCGCGCTGACGGCGGAGACCTCCCCCCTCCCCCCCCCCTCCCCCTCCCCCGCTTCCGCGTCATCCTCGCGTGCGTTCGACCGCGACGCCTTTTACGAGACCTTCACCGCCGCCCTCGCCCGTGTGCTGCGCCTGGAAGCCGAAGAGACTCCGTGGCCCGATTTTGCCGATGGCGAACTCGATGCGCTCGCCGGGCACTACGCCTCGCCCGAATGGAACGCTTTTCGCTGACCCCTGTCGCACGCGCCCTGCATGATGTTTTTTCGCGTCCCCTGCCCCCGCACGTTCCTGCTCCTGCCGCTCGCGCTTCTCCTCGCCGGAACACTCTCCGCCAAACCTCCGCCGGTCGCATTCGAAAAACCTCCGCCGCTCCCGCCGCTCCCTCCCCTGCCCGCTCTGCACGGGATTTATCCGCGTCCCGCCGCCAACTGGCTGGAGGCGCAAATCGCGCTCGCGCGGCGTGATTTTTCGAGCGGCGCGATCGATGGCAAGGTCGGCGCCCAGACCCTCGCCGCGCTCCGCGCCTGGCAACGCAACGAAGACCTGCCCGAAACCGCCGCCCTCGACGCCGCGACGCAGGAACGCCTTCAGCTCGACACGCCGCCTCTGACCACGCGCACCGTCACCGAAGAGGATCTCGCCATGCTCCTGCCGCTGAGTCCGACCTGGCTCGGCAAGTCGCGGCAGACCGCGCTGTCGTGGGAAACCGTGCTCGAAATGGTGGCCGAGCAGGCGCAGGCCGATCCGGCGTTCCTGCGGCAGATCAATCCCGGCGTGGACTGGGACCATGTGGCGCCCGGCGCGGTTTTCACCGTCCCCGACGTCGCCCCGCCGGCCGGAGCGCCGGAGCGGGTCCGGGGCCGGGAACGGGTCCGGAGCAAGGCCGCTCGCGTGCAGATTCACCTCGAAACGCGCACGCTCCAGGCGCGCGACGCCGACGGGAAACTCCTCGCGCATTTCCCGGTGAGCATTGCGCGCAATGTCGGGAAACGCCCCGTCGGTGAACTGCATGTCACCGTGGTCATTCACCGGCCCGACTACACTTTTGATCCGGCGACGTTCCCCGAATCGGCCGAGGCGCGCGAACTCGGCCGCAAGCTGATCCTGCCGCCCGGGCCGAACAATCCGGTGGGCCTCGTCTGGGTGGGGCTCGACCGCCCCGGCTATGGCATTCACGGCACGCCGGAACCGGAGAAAGTCGGACGCACCGAATCGCACGGCTGCTTCCGGCTGGCCAACTGGAATGCGCTGGCGCTGCTCGATCTCGTCGGCACGGGGACGCCGGTGGAGGTGATCGAATGAACGCGGAGGCCGCGCTCAACGTAATGCGGAGGCGCTGCTGCTCGCGGCCACCACCATCATGGCGTTCCTCTGACGCGCCTGCAATTCGGCGGCCTGCGAAGCCGTCACGGTTTTCCTCCCGCCCTCGCCGGCCAACGCCAGCGTGCCGATGCCGTTGCCCATACCCTTCAGAGGATCTTTCCACAAAACCTCTCCGGTAAAGAGCGAGAGGCAATAAAGCTCCCCCTGCGCCTGGACATAGACCTGCTCGGAATCGGCAACGACGTTGATGAATCCCTGTTGCCAGAAAGTGGCGAGCTTCCGTTGCCAGAGCCGGACACCGTTTTTTCTGTTGAAGGCGACGATGTACTTGCCCTGACCCAAAACCAGAATGTCTTTGGCGTTCATAACCGTAACGGGAAAATCATGACAAGAAAAGGGCGCGTCCCGGGTCCGGGTCCGCGACCGCGCCCTTATTTCAGGGCGGCGCGGATCGCGTCGAGCAGGGCGTACTCCTTGTCGTCGAACACACCATCGGCACGGAAGAGTTTCTGGCAAAGCTCGACCGCAAGCCTTCGGGCGGTGCCGGTTTTCAGGCGTTCATTGGCAAACGCGATCAGATCGGTCTGTTGTTCGTCACTGCCGCGGGCATTGCGTGCGGCGGCAATGGAACGCGAATTGTAACTGTCAAATGAACTTTGCACGTCCCATCCGATCGTTTCGATCACGCTCTCCATGAATTCGCTCTCCTTGAGAGCAATGTGGGCATCGGCATAAATACACAGGTTCAGCAGATCGATGATGGCTTCGCGCTCGTTCCGGGTAAGTCCGGATTTCGTCTGTCCGGGATTTTTGAATATCATGGTGTTTGAGGAGGAGGGGGGGGGGGGGGAGGGGGGAGGGAGGATTCGTGATGTGTCACAGGCAATCCAGGGGAATTCATGCGCAGGGTCAAGAATGCCATTGCGAGGCTCCTCGGGCGCATGGGCGCATCTCGAAAACGGGACATGCAGCAAGCAAAGCCGTGGCACGGGCTTCTTGCCCGTGGGTTTGAGTGGCATGGCCATCCTGGCCATGTTCTCCGGAATCATGGGCTGGAAGCCCATGCCACGCAAACCGGCGGCGCTTTGCGCCGTCCACGGGCTGGAAGCCCGTGCCACTCCGGGCGGCGTCGTTCAGTCCTCCATCCGGATGTCCTTGTTGCGGTGGCGGGGACTGCCGGCTCGGAGCCAGCCGGTGATGAATCGGTCGATGTCGCCGTCGAGTACCGCTTGTGTGTCGCTTGTCTCGATGGCCGTGCGCAGGTCCTTCACCATCTGGTAGGGTTGCAGGACGTAGCTGCGAATCTGCGCGCCCCAGCCGATCTCGCCCTTCTCTCCGTAAAAACGGTCCATCTCGGCGCGTTGCTCGTCTTGCTTTTTCTCGTACAGGCGGGCTTTGAGGATGCTCATGGCGCTGGCCTTGTTCTTGAGTTGCGAGCGTTCGTTCTGGCACACCACCACGAGGCCGGTCGGCAGGTGCGTGATGCGCACCGCGGAGTCGGTCGTGTTGACGCCCTGGCCGCCTTTGCCGGAGGAGCGGTAAACGTCGATCCGCAGTTCGTCTTCGGGGATGTCGATCCTGATCTCGTCGTCGATTTCGGCAATGACGTCCACCGCGCAAAACGAGGTGTGGCGGCGTTGGTTGGCATCGAAGGGGGAGATGCGCACGAGGCGGTGCACGCCGCGTTCGGCTTTGCAGTAGCCGTAGGCGTTCTCGCCTTTGATGAGGAGCGTGGCTTTGCTGATGCCGGCCTGGTCGCCGGGTTGCACGTCTTGCACTTCGACCGCGAAGCCGCGCCGTTCGGCCCAGCGGGTGTACATGCGGTAGAGCATGTCGGCCCAGTCGTTGGATTCGGTGCCGCCGGCGCCGGCCTGGATCGAAAAGATGGCGTTGTTGCGGTCGAACCGGCCGGTGAGGAAGGCGTTGATTTCGAGGTCGTCGAGTTCGCCCGCCATGGCGCTGGCCTGGGTGGCGAGTTCGGCGCCGAATTCGTCCTGCTCGGCGGGCGTGCCGAGTTCGATCAGTTCGTTGAGCGCGTCGAGGTCGCCGATTTTTTTGCGGTAGGCGGCGAGCGGGTGGATGGCGCGTTTCAGGGTGTTGATTTTGGCGATGTGTGTCCGGGCGCGGTCAGTGTTGTCCCAGAAACCGGGGGCGCCCATCTGCGCTTCGAGGGCGTCGAGTTCGCGGAGTTTTTGTTCGCCGTCAAAGAAACCTCCACAGGTGCCCGGCGCGGCGTTTGATGTTCTCGATGTGGTCGTAGGTCTCGGGTGCGATCATGGTTTGGTGGAAAAAAGGTGGAAAAAAGGCGGGAAAATGGCGGATATAATGATGGTGATGACCGCAACCTGGCGCGGACGGGGCAACCTTTATCTGAAACCGGAAGCCAGGCGGGGGGGGGGGGAGGGGGCCATGGACGGCTCTATGAAGGTTGCTCAGGAATATATTAACACATCGGCGGGGTTTCGCGCTTTGATCTTGTTCCGGTTGCCGGCCTGAAGGCAGATGGGGTTTTCGCGCCCATGCCGCTTCCTGACCAGTCCATTTGCCTTTCCGGCCCGGCCCGCCCGCCTTTCCTCCGGCGGACACGGGGGTTCCCCGGCGTCCGGGGAATATTCCTCGCCGGACGGAAAAATTTCCACGGAGGTCGTGGGATTTTCCACCGTGGCGGTGGAAAATCCTGCGGCACTCGCGGAGAATGGCTCCGTGCTCGTGGAATTTTCCCCGGAGCTTGCGGAAAATTCCCCGGAGTCTGCGGAAATTTATCCGGAGGCCGTGGAAAAGTCGGCGTCGGCGGTGGAAAATCCCCCGGAGTCCGGGGAAAACGCGCCGGTCGCTGGTCGCCGGACACCGGTCGCTGGACGCCGGGTGCCGGACGCCGCCGCTCCGGCGCTGCTGCGCTTTTTTGCCATGACACCCTCCGCAAACCCGTAACCACGACAACAACATGAGAAACGCCACCACGCGCAGCTACTTCCCGACCGACGCCAGGAGCCGACTCGTCTGGGCCAACAACCACCTGACCGCCCTCGAACAACTCGCCGGCGTCCTCGACGTGTCCGCCGCCTTCCTCACCGCGGCCCGCGCCGACCTCGCCCACCTGGAGAATTTTTACCAGTGGCGCGACCAGGCCTCCGAACTGGCCCGCGAGTACACGCAGGCCATCGAACGCGCCGAGTGGGACCTCGGCGGCGAACCCGTCACCACCCAGCCGCACGACCCCGCCACCCTCGGTATCGACAAGACGGTGACAATCACCGCCGGTCTCTACCGCCGCCTCATGGCCAACATCGACGTGCTGCTGGAAAACCCCAAATGCACCTCCGAGGTGAAGCGGCAACTTTTCATTCTCGCGCCCGAGCCATCTGCGCCCGACCTGCTCGCCCTCAGTCCGAAAGCGCACGTGTATTTCACGGGCGGCGAAGTGATCCTGCGCGGACGCCTGCCCAAACCCGCCCGCTTCTGGCGCATCCTCGTGGACCGCGCCGACGGCGCCGGCGTGCAGGAAGTCGGCACCATCGCCGGGGCGACGTTCACCGACCACCACGAACTGCCCGAAAAACCCGTCGCCTGGACCTACACCGTGGAATTGCGCGACAAGAACAACGTCCCCGTAGGAAAAGTCAGCGTCGTGAGCCTCACCGTCTGGCGCGGCAGTGCCGACCACGGCCCGGAAGGCACCGGCGCATGACAACCAACAACCGACAACCAACAAGTAAAATGAAGCCATACAAGAATACAGGAACAGCCGCGCTGCTGCTGGCTGCGCTGATGATAACGGCGGGAGCCGGAACGGCCCTCGGGCAGACGATCCCGATCGAAACGGTGAAGATAAGCGGAGTGAACAATGCCGATGGCCCTGCTTACGGTCATAGCAATGTCAACCAGGTCGGCTACGGAGCAGTCTCCTACGACTACTACATCGGGACGAAGGAGGTGACAAATGCGCAGTACGCTCAGTTTCTGAACGCGGTGGCCTCGCAGAGCGACACGTATGCGTTGTACAATACGAATATGGCGATTACGCGCATGGGGTCGGAGGAAAGCTATACGTACACGACGACAGACCCGGACAAGCCGGTGGTGTATGTGACGTTCTGGAACGCGGCGCGATTCTGCAACTGGCTGACGTCGGGGGAGACGGAGACCGGGGTGTACGACTTTGCTGCCGTGGGAAGTCCGGTGAACCCGACAAACAACACGATAAACCGGGATGCGGACGCATGGGCGGCGGGAGGCTGGGCGCTGCCGACGGAGGACGAGTGGTACAAGGCCGCGTATTATGATGTGAAGGAGGACAAGTATTGGCTGTTTCCGACCGGAAAAGACACCATTGATAGCAGCGACGCGAACTACTACCGGTGGGGGTATAGTAGCGCGTTAAAAAATGTAGGCAGTTACGCAGCGAACCAGAACGGGATCTTTGATATTGCAGGCAATGCAGAAGAGTGGATTGACGCAATTTACTACACTGGAAATCGTACTTATCGTGGTGGCTCGATCGGCGGTGCCTCCAACTTCCTCGAATCCACGGCGGGGGGGGGGGCACATCCCGACGAAAGGCCAACAGAGATTCGGTTTCACCGGGGTTTTCGTGTCGTTGTCTTCAGCCTGACGTCCGTGCCTGAGCCGGGCACGTATGCAGCCGCGACGGGACTGGCAATGCTTGTCATTGGAATGTGGTTACGCCGGGGCCACCGCGCCGGGCACGGCTGAAAGCCCGTGATTCCGGAGGGGCGAGAGGCAGGCAGGGAGGCGGCGCTTTACTGCCGCGCCGTCCACGGGCTGGAGAGCCTGTGCCTCTCCGGAGCGGTGAGGCAACGCTTGCGGGCGAGACGCCCGCGCCACTCCCCTGACACGGGCAAGGATGCCCGTGCCACTCCCGGAGCGGGCGAGACGCCCGCGCCACGGGTCGCGTTCAGCTCCCCGAAGGATAACTGCCGAGCCATTTCACCAGCGGACAATAGGTGCGCAATTCGGCGATGGCTTCCTTCATCAGGCCGTCGCAGTAGTGGCCGGTGAGGTCGAGATAAAAATAATAGTCCCAGGGTCGCAGTTTGCTGGGGCGCGATTCGATCTTCGACAGGTTGATGCCCCGCTTCGCAAAGGGGTCGAGCATGCGGAGCAGCGTGCCCGGTTGCCCGGAGCTTTCCTCGCCGAGCGAGATGAGCAGGCTCGTCATGTCGCGTCCGCCGCCGACGGGGCCGGCGGGCTTTTTGCCTATGACAAAAAAGCGCGTGGTGTTGCCCGCCTTGTCCTGGATGTTTCTGGCGGCGACGGGCACGTTGTAGTGCGTGGCGGCGAGTTCGGTGGCCACGGCGGCGGCGCCCGGTTCGGCGCCGGCTATCTGCACGGCGCGCGCGGTGCTGGGCGCTTCGACTAGCGTGGCGTGCGGCAGGTGCGCGCGGAGCCAGTGCCGGCATTGCGCAAGGGCCTGGTCCTTGGAGTGGACCCGGGTGATGTTTTCCAGGGGGTCGCGCGTGATGAGGTTGTAGGCGATTTCAAGGTGCGTCTGCGCCACGGCCTTGAGGTCGGAGGTCACAAACTGGTCGAGCGCGTCGCGCACCGTGCCTTCGGTGCTGTTTTCTATGGGGATGAGGCCGTAGTCGGTCTCGCCTTTTTCCACCGAGGTGAAGATGTCGGCAAAGGTCGTGAGCGCGAGGTAGTCCACGCTGGCTCCGAACTTTTTCAGCGCGGCCTGGTGAGTGTTGGTCGCCTCGGGGCCGAGGTAGGCGATGCGGAGCGGTTTTTCGAGCGCTATGGCCGCCGACATGATTTCGCCGTAAATGGCGCGCAGGGCTTCGTCCTTGATCGGCCCCTGGTTGTAGGTCGCGACTTTTCTCAGGACGGCGTCCTCGCGCTCGGGCACGTAAATGGGGTCGCCTGTGTTGCGTTTGTGCCGTCCGATCTCGGTGGCCTGGGCGAGGCGTTGGTTGAGGAGTTCGACGATCTGGCGGTCGAGCCGGTCAATGTTGTCGCGCAGTGGCTGGAGTGGGTCGCTCATCGGAAGTGCGGTTTGCGGAGGGCGGTTTGCGGAGGGAGGGAGAGGGGGG
>JAISAX010000256.1 GCA_031266495.1 Opitutaceae bacterium | reverse complement strand
CCCTTCAGGAACTCGAATCGCAACTCGCCACCGGCCAGGCCCTGCGATGCGACTACGAACAAACCCGCACCATCAGCGGCATGAGCAGACCGCTGCGCTCCACCGGCGAACTGGAAATCATACCCGGCTCCGGCCTTGTTTTCCGCCAAAAAACCCCCTTCGCCCTGACGCTCCGGATTACCCCGGACCAGATCGAGACCACCCTGGAGAACCAGCCAGCCGAGACCCTCACCGCCCGCGAAAACCCGCGACTCTTCCAGTTCAACCAACTCCTCGACGCCCTCATTCGCGCCGACCACGCCGCCCTCGAAAAAATCTTCGACCTGACGCTCACCGGCACGCAGGCCGCCTGGACACTGGACCTGCGTCCGCGCGACGATTTGCTTTCCGGAATCTTCCGCAAGATCACCCTTTCCGGTGCCCGCCACATTGACGGCATCCGGATCGAGGATCAGCAAAACGACACAACAACCCTCCGCTTCAGCAATCACCGTCCGCCGTCCGCCTCCTCCCGCTGATGACGCCGCCACCGCAACACGTGTTCCCCGAACGGATACAACCCTGGCTCGCGCTCGCCTGGCTCATCGTGTGCGCCGGCATAGCCGGAACACTCCTCTGGCTCGTCCCCCGCATGAGAGTGGACTCCAACATCCTCTCCCTCCTGGCCACCAGCGAAAACGTCGAGGATGCCGCCATCAACACCGCCTGCGCCCGGCGCCTCGAACAACAACTCCTCTGGCTGGTCAAATCGGACGACCCCGGCCCCGCCCGATGGTGGTTCGAACAACTCGCCACCCTGCCCCAAATCGATGCGCCCGCCGGACCCCTTTCGCCCGAACACCAGGCCGCCTGGAGCCGGCACTACCACCGCTACCGGGCGCAACTCCTTGACGACAATTCCCTCCAGCGCCTCCGGCAAGGCCCCGACGCCTGGGCCCGATGGACGCTCACCCAAATCTATTCCCCCCTGGCCGGAGTCACCTCACGCGAACTGGCGGGCGACCCGCTCCTGCTCATTCGCAGCACCCAGGTCTCCGCCCTCGCCAACGCTCCGGCCTTTCACATCGATCAAGGATGGCTCACCTGCACGGACCCCGCTGACGGACGCCCCTGGCGCCTCATTCATGCCACGCTGCGCGGTTCCTCTTTCGATACCAGCACCACTCACGCCCTCGGCGACCGCCTCGCCGCGCTCGAAACGGAATTTCACCAACGCTGGCCCGGCGCCCATGTGCTCCGGCGCGGCGCACTCTTTTACAGCGATTACGCCTCCCGCCAGGCCGAACGCGAGATTTCCATTCTCGGCGCCATTGCCACATCCGGCATCATCCTCGCCTCATGGCTCCTCTTCCGCTCCCTGCGCCCCATCATCCTCACCGTGCTCTCCACCGCCATCGGCCTGGCCGCCGGGCTGGCCGGAGTCCTGCTCCTCTTTGGTAGTATCCATGTCATTACACTCGTCCTTGCCACCAGCATCATCGGAGCCTCCGAAGACTACGCCGTGCACTACCTCGTTGAACGCATGCGCCACGGCCACGAGGAAAGCCCGGCCGGCAGCCTCCGCCGCCTCATCCGCGTGCTCCTGCTCGCCGTCCTGACGAGCGCGGCGGCTTACCTTGTCCTCTTCGCGGCCCCATTCCCCGGATTCCATCAACTCGCCACCTGCGCGGTGCTCAGCCTCGTCTGCGCCCTCGGCACCGTTGTCTGCTGGTTCCCGCTCATCGCCGGAAAAATCCCCTCGCACAACAAAAACGCCCTCCTCGACCGGATCATCCACACATGGCTCCGGCTCTGGCAAACCAGGCGCGCCATCCGCATCGGGCTGCCCGCCGCGTTTGCCATCGCCGGCTTTGCCGGTTTCCTCGTCGTCCGCACCGACGACGACATTGCCTCCCTGCAAAATTTCCCGCCCACATTTGCGCAAAACGAAAAACACATCGCCACGCTGACCGGCCAGGAAGCCGACACCGCCTGGTTCGTCGTGCGCGGCACCACACCCGAACAAACCCTGCAACGCCTTGAGGCACTCGCCCCGCACCTGCGCCGCGCCCGGGCCGACGGCCACATCCGCTCCGCCCGGATACTCCCCCAATCCCTCCCCTCCATCGCCCGCCAGCGCGCCGCCAGCGAAACCCTCGCCGCCGCCGCCCCCGTCATCATCGAACGGATACGCCAGGCCGGGATTGACGCGCCCGACCCCGCGCTCCCGCCCTTTTCCCCGCTCACGCCCGGACACTGGCTGCAAACCCCGGCCAGCGAAGGCTGGCGCCTGCTCTGGTTTCCCGGCATCGCCCTCGGCGTTCACGCCGCGCTCGTCCCCGTCTCCGGCATCAAGCCCGATTCCGGATTTGACCCGCAAGACCTCACCCGTCTCGTGCCCGGCGTCACCTGGCAAAACCGCCGTGCCGAAGTCAGCCACACATTCTCCACATTCCGGATACAACTCGGACGGCTCCTCACCGGCTCCCTGGCGATCATCGCCCTTGTTTTCATGATACGCTTCGGGCCGCGCCACGGCATTCGTTGCCTGTTGCCGCTCCTCATCGCGAGCGCCGCCTCGCTCGCGCCACTCGCGATCCTCGGGCAGCCGTTCAACCTCTTCGGCATGTTCGCCCTCATTCTCGTCGTTGGCATCGGGATAGATTACACCCTCTTTTTTTCCAATCCCGAGTGCGACCCGCACACCGCCATGCTCTCCGTCTTCACGGCCATGCTCAGCACCTTCATCGGCTTCGGGGCGCTGGCCCTGAGCAGCACTCCGGCCATCTCCTCCTTTGGCCTCGTGCTGGCCACCGGCATCGCCGTTGCCTTTCTGCTGGCCCCGCTCGCCCGTTCCATGACAAGCATTCCCGACACGACACACACCCGCTCATGAACCGCCGACTCTCCCTCTCCCGCGCCTGCGCTCTCGCCCTTCCGGCGGCCATGTTGCTTTCCGCCTGCGCCCCCCGCCGGGGGGGGGGGGGGGGGGGCGGGGGGGGGGGGGGGGGGCGGGGGGGGGGGGGGGGCGGGGGGCGCGGGGGCGGGGC
>JAISAX010000235.1 GCA_031266495.1 Opitutaceae bacterium | reverse complement strand
ATCACTGAAGTTACGCGGACTGCCTTGAAGTGGCGCGGGCGTCTCGCCCGCTCCGACGTGGCACGGGCTTCCAGCCCGTGGACGACGCGCAGCGTCGCCCTTTGCCACCAGGCAAGATCCTTTGTGTGAGAGAATTACAGTTGTTTACAGTGAATGACACGAAGGAGAGCTGAGAGGCGGCGCTTTACGGCCGATCCGTCCACGGGCTGGAGAGCCTGTGCCACGTCGATCCGCGTAACTTCAGTGAATCAGCCGTCCTCGCCTGGCTCCGGCCTTGTCGCGAAATGCCAGCCTTCGTAGGTCGCGATTCCGTAGAACAGCAAATCGACGGGGACAAACGTCAGCTTCATCAACTCGAGCGTTCCGCCCACGCCCACTTCGGAAAAAACCTCGAATACACCTCTGTCAGTCGCGTTCGCCAGGTAGGCGACGACCATGAACGCATTTCCCGCCATGCAGCCGAGCAAAGCCAACACGGCTCCGATCAGGTTGTAGGTCTCGCTGTCACCGCGTCCGAAACGCACGGCGAAACCAACCAGAAATCCGATACCCACCGCCATCCAGCCAATCCGGTATCCGGTGGCGTAGGCAACGCCGGCCCACACCAACGCGCCGATCAACGCGGCGGCACACCCCGCGATTACGGCAAGGATCAAATTGGGGTTGGCAGATTCCGGAAATCCGGTGGATGCGGTTGCGCAAGGCCCGCTGTATTGGGGCGGCCGGGAGGGTTGCTGAGGGTCGTTCATGGTGTTTGAAGATTCCGATACAAAACCGGTTCTTGATAATCTGGAAAGAAAAAAGAGGAATAGATGTGACCACGGGTGTGACCCGGACATGATTTCCAATTTTTCCTGAAACAAGATGAAACCACTCCATATGATTACCGGCGCATTCGGGCTTACTGGCCGGCATATTGCAGCCCGATTGCTCGCCATGGGGATGCCGGTCCGCACACTTACCAATACCCGCGCGACTGAAGATCCTTTCGGAGGACGCGTGGCGGCGTATCCGCTCTGTTTTGACAGGCCGGATACACTCGCGCGCCACCTCGAAGGCGTCGAAGTGCTCTACAATACCTACTGGGTGCGTTTCGATCATGCCCGTTTCACGCATGAAGAGGCGGTGAAAAATACCCGCATTCTTTTCGAGGCGGCCCGGCGGGCCGGCGTAAAACGGATCGTGCATGTGAGCATCACCCATCCGGACATTGCGTCCCCTCTCCCCTACTTCCGGGGCAAGGCGCAACTGGAAGAAGCGCTGGCCGGGAGCGGGATTCCGCACGCCATCCTGCGGCCCACCGTGTTGTTTGGCGGCACGGCCATTTTGCTCAACAACATCGCCTGGATGCTGAGGCGGTTTCCCGTGTTCGGCGTTTTTGGCGACGGCAACTACAAACTCCAGCCGATCCACGTGGACGATCTCGCGGCTCTGGCTGTCGGGCAGGCCACGGGTCGCGAGGCCGGCGGGAACACCTGTATCAATGCCACCGGACCGGAAACATTCACGTTTCGCGAACTGGTTCGCGCCATTGGCACGGCGACCGGACGGGATCGTCCGCTGATATCGATTCACCCGGAAATCGGTCTGGCGGTTGGCAGGCTCTGTAGTCTGTTTCTCAACGACGTGCTGATTACACGCGAAGAGATCCGCGGACTCATGGCCGGGCTGCTGGCCACCGAGACGCCTGCCACGGGCACGACACGTCTGACCGACTGGCTGGCCACTCACGGGGCCACGCTCGGACAAAAATATGCCAGCGAACTGGCCCGGCGGCGGCAGCGGCGCTGATGGTGCCGCACGTCCCGTCCCTTACTGCGATCGCGACGCGAGCCAGCCGGGTTGGCTGCGCGCCTCGTCGATAAACGTGAGGATATTTTCCAATGACGTGTCGCCCTCAACCGCATGGGACGGCGAAAAAATGTAACCCCCTTCGGCGCCCGCTCCGAGCAATTGTCGCGACTCGCGACGCACATCGTCCGGCGTGCCAAATGGCAACGTCTCCTGCATGCTCAAACCTCCGTGAAACGCCAGACGCCCGCGATAACGCGGCAGGATTTCATGGACGTTCATCACCTCGGGCTGGAACGGGTTAAAACAGTTCAACCCCGCGTCAACCAGCTCGTCGAACAACTCGTCCACATCACCGCACGAATGAATCATCACGAATTTCCCCGCGTCACGAACCACCCGATACATGCGCCGGATCTCCGGCAAGATGTAGTCTCGCCACAAGGACGCACCCATGATGAGACCTTGTTGTTGTCCCCAGTCGTCGCCAAAATAAACGGCGTCGATGTCGTACCTCAACGCCTCCGTGACCTGGCGGATATTGTAATCGGCAATCCTGTGCAGCAGCTCGTGCACGAACGCCGGATTCCCGATCATGTCCATCAGCAGGTTTTCCATGCCGCGCAACGTCCACGCCCGTTCAAACAACGAAAAACCCAGCTTGAACACGCGAAAACAATCCCCGCGCGCCCTGATTTTTTGTTCGATGTTTTCAAAGAAACGCGGGGCAAGCGGATCGGGCAAACGCAGGTTGCGGATGTCCGGTTCGGGCAACACGCAACCGCGCACAATGCCGATGTCCTTGTCCACACTCCGGTCCCAGATCACGCCGAACACGTCACGAAAAAGATTTTCGCCGATTTCATCAAAAAACCCGATGTCGCTTCCGAGGCTCACGATGTGATTGTCCACCGCGGACTCCAGATCAGCGGTTGCGAAATGGGCCTCCAGCATTTTTGCCGGTTCGAGCGTGAACGAATACGACCACGGCACGTAAGGTGGTTTTTTGCCTTCGAGGACGGTTCGGACAACATCGCGTTTTGTCATTTTCTTCATGGTCAGGATCATGGTCAGGAGCGGGAGCGGGAGCGTCCGATTTAATCAACTACCGCGTTTCCTGTAAATGGACGCCCCTGCAACAGACATGGACAAAACAACATTTTTTTACTCTTCTCCAGGCCATGCCTCGCGACCTCTTCGAATACGTCCTGCAACCTGAAATGCAAAAATTGCTGGGCCATTTCTCGTCATTGCCCGGCGTGCGAACCGGTTTTTTCTCGCTGACCGGCGAGGCCGTTTTCATCGGGAAAGACCTGCCGTCCTGCGCGTATTGCACGCGCCTGCGTCAGTCGCCCGACGTCGATGCCCGTTGCAAGGCGCTTGACCGGAAAATGTTTTCCAGGGCGCGCCGGCTCAACGTCCCGGTATCCTACACCTGTCACGGTGGCCTGACCGAAGCCGTCGTCCCCGTCGCGCAACACGGCCGCTGCCTCGGGTTTGTGATGATCGGGCAATTTCGCACGCACCTGCATCCAGCGCGCTCGTATTCACATTCCGGTGACGCAACGCCCCTCCCCCCCTCCCCCCCCCCTGCCTTTCTTCGCCAAATTGTCCCCGAGAAACTTTCGACGGAACTCTTGCGGCTCTACAAACGCACGCCGGTGTTTTCCCGAAATCAGGTTGAGGACATGCTGCAATTGCTCCGCCTCCTGGTGGAACACATCGCGCGCCACAGCCTGGTCAACCTGAAGGATTTTGACCTGGTGCAACCATTGCTCGAACAAATCGAAAACAATCCCGGCGCAACCTTGAGCATTGCCGAGGCCGCGGCTCGCATCGGACGCAGCCCGTCCAGCCTTTCGCAACGATTCCGCAAACTGACGGGCGACAGCTTCCGGCGTTATCAGATCCGGAGAAAATTGCAGGAGGCCAAACAACTTCTGGAAACATTCCCGCACCTGCCGGTCAAGGACGTCGCGCAACGCGCCGGGTTTGAGGATCCGCTCTATTTTTCGCGCGTTTTCCGGAAACATTTTGGTGTTTCGCCGTCCGCGAAAAAAAAGGGGAAGGGGGAGAGAGAGAGGGGGGGGGGGGGGAGGGGAGGGGATTAACGGGTGACATCAGCGTGTAACAAAAATCACACTACCTGTTCCGTTTTCGCTCCGTTCACACGAGCCAGGTTTCCGGGATAAGGCCGTTCGACGGGTCCATCCCGTCGAACGGCCCTATCCCGGAAATCACGAGCCTGCGCTTCCTGACTATCCGCAGCTACGGTTCCGCGTGCTCGTCCACGTAGGCGCGGATGGCGGCGGCGCTGGCGGGGAGTTTGTGCTTCACCAGCGGCTTCGACTTCAGGGCTTCGAGACTCGGGTCGGTCGGTTCGACACCGATGGCGGCGGTGATCGTTTCGGGGAACTTGGCCGGGCTGGCCGTCGCCAGAATCACGCTCGGGCGATCGGTCGCGAGATCCTTGAACGCGCAGGCCGTGTGCGGATCGACGATGTAACGGTAACGGCGATACACATCCCCGATGATGCCGGGGATCTCGGCGTCGGTGCAGCGCGAGGCGGTGAAGGTGTCGCGGTTGAAATTTTTTCCGCCGATCCCGAACGTGTACGCGCCGGTCTTTTTGAATGTCTCCATGATTTCGCGCACTCTGGCCGCATCGCAGCCGACGCTGTAGTAGAGGAAGCGTTCGAAGTTGCTGGAGACCTGGATATCCATCGACGGCGCCAGCGACGGGTGGACTTCGGTGACGCGGTAGTCGCCGGTCGTGAAGAGACGGTACAGGATGTCGTTCTGGTTGGTGGCGACGCGAAAGCCGCGCAGGGGCACGCCCGTTTTTTGCAGTATCCAGCCGGCAAGGACGTTGCCGAAGTTGCCGGTCGGCACGACGAAATCGGCGGCGCGGCGGACGGTTTCCGGGAGGCGCAGCCACGCGTACAGGTAATAGACGCACTGGGCGAGGATGCGGGCGAGGTTGATGGAGTTGACCGCGGAGAGGCGGTGGCGGGTCCTGAAATCCTGGTCGGCGAAGAGTTCCTTCAGCGCGGCCTGCGCGTCGTCGAAGGTGCCGCGGATGGCGAGCGCGTGGACGTTGTCCGCGCCGGTGCAGGCCATCTGGCGTTCCTGGAGCGGCGAGGTGCGTCCGTCGGGGTAAAGGATGAAGATGGCGGTGCCGGGTTTGCCGAGGAGGCCGTGGATGGCGGCGGAGCCGGTGTCGCCGGAGGTGGCGCCGAGGACGTTGATCGTCTGGCCGCGGGTGGCGCACTGGTGTTCGTAGAGGTTGCCGAGGAGCTGGAGGGCGAAGTCCTTGAAGGCGAGCGTGGGGCCGTGGAAGAGTTCGAGGACGAAGGTGTTGTCGTCGAGCCGGACGAGCGGCGCGATGTCGGGGTGGTTGAAGCGGGTGCAGGATTTTTCAATGAGGGCGCGAAGGGTGCCGGCGGGGATGTCGGTCGCGAAGTGGCGCAGGAATTCGTAACAAAGCTCCGGATACGGGAGCGGGGCGAGGCGGGCGAGGTCGGCGGCGGTGAGGGTTGGCAGGTGTTCGGGGAGGAAGAGGCCGCCGTCGGGCGCGAGGCCGGTGGCAACGGCGTCGGAGAAGGTGTGTGGGGGGGTCTGGCCGCGGGTGCTGATGTAGCGCATGGCTGTGAGTGAGAGGATTCAGGGGGGGGGCCGTCACTGCGGAAAGGCTCTGCGCATCAGTTCATCGAGACTGATGCGTTTGATTTTTCCGGCCTTGTAGTCGGCCCAGCGGGAATCGAGTTCGGCCTGGTGGCTGGCGGGGACGGGCGTGGTGTCGTCTTGCGGTGTGTCGTCTTGCGCGGGGTCATCGTCGTCATCTTCACGGTCATACAACCAGTCACGCACTTCGTAGTATTCTTCCGGCGAGAGGTGTTCGATGGCGGTTTTGATTTCCTGCACGGTACTCATGCCGGAGAGCGGTAGAGGTTTTCCGCAAGACGGCAAGTGCTCGTTATACCGTCAGGTTTGATGGGGCGGATCTCAAAAAGTGGACATGCGGCAAGCAAAGCCGTGGCACGGGCATCTTGCCCGTGTTCCGGAGTCCGGAGTGGCGGGAGTGAGGCAGGGAGGCGGCGCTTTGCGCCGTCCACGGGCTAGAAGCCCGTGCCACGCCGGACGGGCTAGAAGCCCGTGCCACGCCGGACGGGCTTCGCTTGCGAAATTACTACGTCACGGCCATTAGCCTTTGGCTGCGGGCTACGAAAATTATCCTGTCCACAATCTCCGCTTTGTCAAGCACTTTTACAACTTCTTTCGCGCACGGTTCCCCCGCTTTGTACGGTGCAGAATGGGTGTGGCGGTCGGTCGTCATGTGGCGCGGTGTCGTACCAAAGATGCCGACCTTGCCCGTTCTTACCCGTTTTCTGTCAAGCGCGGTAATCAGGTAAAACCCTGGTTTTTGCGCTTTTTTCCCGACGTCCGTCCGACGGCACGTGACCGCCGTCCGTTCGCCTGACGCTTGCACCGCACCGGGGCTGGCCCAACATGCGGGCAGCTTTCCCATGGCGAACGATTCTACAAAAGGTCTCGATTACATCACCGGCACGCTGGCCACGCCCGTTTCTCCGGTCGAGGCCGCGCTGCGGCCGCTCTCGTTTGCCGACTTTACCGGCCAGGCCCGTACCGTCGAACGCCTGCAAGTCATGGTCGGCGCGGCCCGCCGTCGCAGCGAACCGCTCAACCACATCCTCATCAGCGGCCCGCCCGGCCTCGGCAAGACCACCCTCTGCTTCATCCTCGGCCACGAGATGGGCAAGAACGTGCGCGTCACCAGCGGCCCCGTCGTAGAAAAGGCCGGCGACCTCGCCGGGTTGCTTACCAACCTGGAGGAAGGCGACATCCTCTTCATCGACGAAATCCACCGCATCCCCAAGACCGTCGAGGAATACCTGTATTCGGCAATGGAGGACTTCCGGCTCGACATCATGATCGACCAGGGGCCCAACGCCCGCAGCGTGCGGCTCTCCATCCCGCGCTTCACGCTCGTCGGCGCGACCACCCGCGCCGGCCTGCTCACCGCGCCGCTCCGCTCGCGCTTCACACTGCAAACCCGGCTCGACTACTACGACGTGCCCACGCTCATGGGCATCATCCGGCGCAGTTGCGGCCTGCTGAAAGTGGAGATCGACGAACCCGGCGCGCGCGAGATCGCCGCCCGTTCGCGCGGCACGCCCCGCATCGCCAACAACCTCATCAACTTTGTCCGCGACTTCGCGCAGGAACGCGCCGACGGGCACATCACGCGCTCCGTGGCCGCCGCCGCGCTCGAACTGCTCGAAATCGACGCCGCCGGTCTCGACGAGATGGACAAGCGCATGCTCCGCGTCATGGCGGAACACTACCGCGGCGGCCCCGTGGGTCTCGGCACGATTGCCGTCGCCGTCGGCGAGGAGACGGAGACGCTGGAGGAAGTCCACGAGCCGTTCCTGATTCAGGAAGGTTACCTGCAACGCACGCCGCAGGGCCGCGTGCTCACGTCCAAAGGCTACCATGCCATCGGCCTCAAATCCGCGGCCGGCGGCGGGCAAGAATCGTTGCTGTAAAAACCCGGGAGGACCAGACAGAACTTGACCCAAGAGAGAGTCGAGGAAGACGGGAGGGAGAAGGAGGATGCGAGGGGGGAAGGAGAGGAGAGCGCACGGCGAGGAGATCGGCTGGAGCGAGGTTGGAGCGGGAGCGGTTTTTGCGGGCGAAGTTGAAGAAGTGCTGGTAGGTGGTGACGGAGGCGATGAAAGAGGCAGTGTCGTGGAAGTGTTCGAGGTCGAAGAACTCGGG